>DAIDTZ010000221.1 GCA_027456925.1 Nitrospirota bacterium | reverse complement strand
GGTCCTCGTCGAGCCGCTCCCAGCGCACCTTGCGTGTCTCGCGGTCGCGCTTGTCCACGTAAAAACCTGCCTCGACCCTTCCGCCAGCCTCGGTGATCGCGGTCTTGATGCGAAAGACGTCGTAGTTTACGTTCACGCCGTCGGCAACCGCCTGCTCGTGGCCGTACTCCATCACGAGATTTTGATTAAAGAACCCGAAGGTCTGCTTGTTCGGCGTGGCAGTCAGGCCGATGATCGAGGCGTCGAAGTATTCGAGCACCTGGCGCCAGAGGTTGTAGATGGAGCGGTGGCATTCGTCGGTCACGATGATGTCGAAGGTCTCGATGGGTATGGCTGGATTGTATTCCAGAGGCGGTACTTCCTTGTAAACCTTTTCCAGACCCTGCGCGGACTCCTCGTCCGCCTCTTCGGGTAATACCTCGCCTTTGAGCATGGAATAAAGTCTCTGTATCGTGCAGATGCAGACCCGGGATACCAAGTCGATATTATTGGATGTTAAATGTTGAATGTTATATTCTTGTGAGAACTTGAAGTTATTGTACGGCGATGTGTACTGCTGGAATTCCTTCAAGGCCTGCCTGCCGAGATTGCCCCGGTCAACGAGGAACAGGACCCGCTTGGCCTTGCCGAACTTGATCAAACGGTACAGGAAGTTGATGGCAGTGAAGGTCTTGCCGCTTCCGGTTGCCATCTGGATAAGAGCACGGGGACGGTTTTCGGCAAGCGACTTTTCGAGGTTCTTGATCGCTATTATCTGTGCGGGCCAGAGCCCGGTTTCGACGAGGGGCGGCATCGAGTATATGCGGGAGTTGAGCGTCGGCTGTTTGCCGTAGAGCTGCTGCGGCGGCATGGCTGCGAGCGATGTCACAGAGGCTTGTCCGTCAGAGAGCCAATCAGCAAAGGTTTCGGGCTTATGAAAGGAGAATACGTTTCGCGAACGAGGTTCAGGGTCGAATCCGTTCGTGAACTTGGTTTCGATCCCCGTAGATTCATAACAGAACGGAAGCGGACGGGTCCATGCAGGAAGGCTGTCAGGCAGGCCTTTGCTGTATTTCGCGGACTGGATCTCGACGCCGGTAAGCGTTGCCCCGGCTTTCTTTGCCTCGATTACGCCGGCAGCCCTGCCGTCGACATAGAGAAGGTAGTCCGCAGTGCCGAAACCGGGTTTCAGCGCGAACTCGCGGATAGCCACGCCCTGTTTTGCGTACAGGTTGACTGCCTTCGCATCCTGAACAGCCCAGCCGGACTGTTCAAGCATGCGGTCGATCTGTTCACGGGCTATGTCTTCGGGGCCTTGGGGCATCTGTATCCTTATAACGCTGCTGCATCGAATTACAACACGAGGATAGTACAGAGCACGGGAAATTGCAAGGATTTATGAAGTGAAAAACGCCGGGAAACAAGGCGCGCGCTCACGCATTGAGCTTGTCTTTCTTCAAAACTCATCGATGTCACGAAAGAGGCCGCTATTGCTTGAGAATGGACTTTAGGCATGCAATATGGCTGGATTTCAAAAGGCGAGCGTGAAGACAGAACTGCGCAGGTTCATCATCGTGGACGCGGGATTCAATTCTCGGCTTGTTTTTCAGCTGCTGGTTTGTTTGCTTCACGGTAAATGACCGGCATTCCTGACATCTCGAAATGGTTCTGAAGCAATCTGCTGACCAGTTCCACCTGTTGCGAAGGCGTCAGTTGCTCCCATTTGCCGGACTTTTTGGCCTTCTCTACTGCTTCCCGAAATACATCGTGCATTTTGTTGTCCTCTATCTCAGGTAATTAACAGATACTTTCCGCGGGCATCATTCTTCTCATCGAGTGTCAGTCTGCTTTGTCCCTCTTGAAGAACTTGACGGTTTTCTGGAGCTGCCTGGTCCGGAACGTCAACTTCCCGGTACTGTTCAGCCAGGCTTATTAGTTTTGGTATATCGAGGATCAGGGCCACGGTTCCGTCCCCCAGGAGCGTGGCCCCGGAAATGCCCTCTACGTCGCGGTAGAACGCGCCGAGCGACTTCAGGACCGTCTGGTGCTGGCCCACGATTGCGTCAACGACCAGGCCGACGCGCCTCTTGCCCGCCTTCGTGATCACGATCTGCTCGATCAGCGGCGCCTCGCCGTTGATGGAAAATTGCTCCCGCAGCCGGATGTAGGGCACGATGTGGCCCCGCACGTTGATCAGGTTCCTGTTGCTCTTGCTGAAGGCGTTGTCGCGCGTCAACTCCACGCACTCCTCGACGAGCGGGAGCGGGAAAATGTAGCTGTCAGCGCCGATCTTCGTGAGGAAGCCGTCGATGATGGCGAGGGTGAGCGGCAGCTTCAGCGTAATCGTCGTGCCCGCGCCTTTTTCGCTGCTGATCTCGAGGACGCCGCGGATCGCGTCAATGGACTTTTTGACCACGTCCATGCCGACCCCGCGCCCGGAAATGCCGGTGACCTGCTTCGCCGTTGAAAAGCCCGGGGTCAGGATGAACTGCCACAGCTCCTGCTCCGTGATTTCCGCATCGATCCGGAGCAGGCCCCGTTCCACTGCCGTGGCGCGGATCGCATCGACGTCCAGTCCCGCGCCGTCGTCCTGGACCCGGATCAGCACATGGGCGCCGGAATGCAGCGCGGAAAGATGGATCGTGCCCTTTCTCGGCTTGCCGGCCGCCATGCGCTCGTCGGGCCGCTCGATGCCGTGGTCGATGCTGTTCCTGATGATGTGCACGAGCGGATCACCCAGCTTCTCGATGACGGTCTTGTCCAGTTCGGTCTCGGCGCCGTCGGTCGTGAGCTCGATTTCCTTGCCCAGCTCCGCGGAAAGGTCGCGCACAACACGCTTGAACTTGCTGAAGGTCGTGCCGATGGGCAGCATCCGGATGCTCATGGTATTGTCGCGGAGATCGGCAGTCAACCGCTCCACTTCTTCGGCGATCGACTGGAGCGCGGAATTCCCGAGGGTCAGCGCGGTCTGGCTCAGGCGCGCCTGGACCGTAACGAGCTCGCCGGCGAGGTTCACGAGGCTGTCCAGCTTGCCTGTCGCCACCCGGATGCTTGATGAAGCGTCAACGCCTTGCCGCTGTTCCCGCGCATCCTGTTGTTCCGCCGGCGCAATCTGCGCCTTGTCGCCGCCGGCTGGTCCCTTCTCGTCGCTCAGGGGCAGGAGAAGGTCGGCGCCGCGCGGACCGGAAAAAGCCCTGGCTCCTGTTTTCCCGGATGTCTGCTTTTTGAACGAAGCGACGATCTGCTCTGTTCTTTCCGTGTCTGCCTTGCCGTCCCGGTAAATGACGTCAAACAAACTTGTCAGTTGATCGCTGGCCAGGATGGTCAGGTCGATGATCTCCTTGGTGACAACGATTTCTCCCTTTCGCACCAGATCGAAGTATGCCTCGATTTCATGGGCGAACGATGCGATATCGTAAAATGCGCACATGCCCGACGAGCCCTTGATCGTATGCAGGACGCGAAATGCCCGGTTGATCGCCTCGCTGTCCGCGGGACTGTTCTCCAGCTCAAGCAATGTGGCCTCGAGCTCTGCAAGCAGCTCATAGGCCTCTTCTTTGAAAGTAAGCCGAAGTTTTTCTACGATATGCTCCATGGAATCATCCGAGTCATCGTTCATGGGGCCCCTGCTCTCTTCCACGGCTTCCTCCGATTATGACGCGTGCGAATGCTCTCGGTTCATTTTAAAAACAGCAAGCCTCCTCTGTGCTGCTCGAACAGAGGAGGTGAGGTCGAAAAGTTGTTTTCCCGCGGCTTCCTGATCTTGTATTTCCCGGAGAGAGCCGCAATCAATCCGTTGCCGCAAGGCCGGCGGTCTCCTTATTGATCTCCGCCGCCTGCACCAGGGCCAGTTCGTCAATCGAGAAGACTTTGTCTATGTCCAGGATGATGATGAAACGGTCGTTCTGTTTTCCCATCCCCCTGATAAATTCCGTGTTGAGCCTGGTCCCGATCTTGGGAGCGGGCTCAATGTGGTCCGCCCCCAAATCCAGCACCTCTTCCACCGAGTCCGCAAGCGCCCCCAGGACCGTGGTCTCGCCGTCCACCGCCACCTCGACGATGATGATGCAGGTGTGCACCATCTGCTCGGTCCTGGCCAGCCCGAACTTGAGCCGGAGGTCCACCACCGGCACCACGCTGCCCCGGAGGTTGATCACCCCGCGCATGAACTCCGGCGTCTTCGGCACCCTGGTGATGCTCCTGAAATCGAGCACCTCGCGCACCGTCCCGATGTCCAGGGCAAACACCTCGTCGTCGAGTGTAAAGGTGAGATACTGGGTGGTTTCCATGATCGCTGCCGTCGTCATCAATCCCTCCGTCAATATTTCTCGAACTCGCTGTCTTTGGCGTCGCTGCCGTTCCCCTTGAAATGTCCGTCGCCCAGGTCCAGGTTCGCACCAACGTGCGCAAGCGGGGCTCCTGAGAGCACGGCCGCGGGCCGTGGCGCAAGATGGGTGATTCCTGTCTTGTGTACAGGAGCGACAGGCCGCGTCTGCAATGTCCTCATTCCGCGGCCCGGATCGATCTCGCCTGTTTTGAAGTACGAGATCGCGCCCTGAAGCTGTTCGGCCTGGGACGAAAGTTCTTCAGCCGTGGACGACATCTCTTCCGCGGCGCTCGCATTCTGCTGGATTACCTGGTTTAACTGCTGGATTGCGGAGTTGATCTGGCCCGCGCCGCTGGTCTGCTCTTTACTGGCCGCGCTGATCTCCTGGACGAGCTCGGCGGTCTTCTGAATGTCCGGAACGAGCTTGGCCAGCATAGCTCCTGCCTTTTCCGCGACCTCTACGCTCGTGGTCGAAAGCCTGCCGATCTCGCCGGCCGCCGTCTGGCTGCGCTCCGCAAGCTTTCTTACCTCCGAGGCCACCACGGCGAAGCCTTTGCCGTGCTCTCCGGCCCGGGCGGCCTCAATGGCCGCATTCAAGGCGAGCAAATTCGTTTGGCGCGCGATCTCTTCGATGATGGATATCTTGGATGCGATCTCCTTCATCGCGCTTACCGTCTCGGCCACGGCCTTGCCGCTCTCTTGCGCGTCGGCGGAGGATTTGAGCGCGATCTTCTCGGTCTGCAATGCGTTGTCGGCGTTCTGCCTGATCGTTGCATTCATCTCTTCCACGGAAGACGATGCCTCTTCCGCGGAGGCCGCCTGCTCGGTCGCGCCCTGGGACATCTGCTCGGAGCCGGACGAGAGCTGCTGGCTCCCGGAGGCCACGTTGTCGGAGGAGGTCTTGACGTCCGAGACGACCTTCTTAAGCTTATCCGTCATGGCCTTTATGGTCCCGGACAGCAGCCCGATCTCATCTCCCGATTCCGGCGCGATGGTCCGGGACAGGTCTCCCGCGGCAACTTCCTCGACAACGGCCCGCAGACGTCCGATGGGACCGACCGCGAGGCGTTGAAAGAGGAAATAGAGGATGAAAGAAACGATGAGCATGGCGCTGAGGGACACGATCATGATAATGGTCTGCGACTGACGCAGTACGTTCCTGATATGGGCCGCGGAGTATCCGATCTTTACCGTGCCGACCTGCTCGTTGCTCTGCATGATGGGGCTGGAAAACTCCAGAACGTCCGTTCTGTCCGCCTTTTCCTTTTTCTGGCTGGTCAGCGGCTTGCCGTCCTTGTCCTCGACAATCGCGTAGACGATATCTTTGTCGCTCGCCGAGATATATTGAACATGGTTTTCGAGATAGGAGATATTGTAACTGAGTATCGGCTCGGCTGATATCGCGGCAAGAAATTTCGCCACGTTTGCGCCCTTCTCCCTGAGTTCGGCGTTCAGCGCATTCTTTTCATGCACGCTGAGCATGGTCCCCATGACGGTAAAGATCAGGACCAGGGCCAGCAAAATGCTGAAGAGAAATTTTTTTGTGAGGGTCCACCGTGTTATGCCATTCTTTTCCATGTGCCGTTTCCTTTCTCGCTTACGCATCTCGCTTGCGCAATTCCCGCAAGCGACGCCCCGGCGCGATCACGCAAAGGCGTCTACATCGCGCCGGCGACCTTCGCCGCGGCGCGCAGGCCGTCATACTCCTTGTCTGCAACCGGGATGAAACCGGTCAACCTGGCCAGTCCGAGGATCTTTTCGTTCTGAGGATCATTCGGCTTCAGCTTGAGAAGCGCCGCGCGGACCTTGTTCGCCGTCGCTTTATTCAGCTTCGGGCCGGCAAAGGCGGGCCAGTTCGGCAAATAGTCGGTGTACCCGATTATCCGAAGCTTGGAAAAACCGGCGCTGTCTTTCATCTTTTCGAATTCATCTTCGCGGACCGCGCCGGCATCGGCCGTTTTATCGAGCACCTCCTTGATTATCCTGTCATGTCTCTTGGCAAAGGGAAGGACCGTGAAGTCTTTGTGCATTTCCAGGCCTGCCTTGCTCAACAGCAGGACCTGGAACAGATAGGCTGCCGGAGAATCCTTGGCCATGAAACTGATCTTTTTGCCTCTGAGGTCCTGGAGGCTGTTGATGCCGCTGTCTTTTCTGACGATGACGATCCCGCGAAGGCGGGTGCCGCTCGTTACATCCGACGACAGGGCAAGGGGCTCAACGTCGACCTTTTCCTTCACCTGGACATACACAAGGGGGTTCGCGAACCCGATGTCTATCTTCCCGGCCTTCACCGCGCGTTTGAAGTCGTCAAAGGTCTTGGGCACCACGATGCTCACCTTCTCCCCTGTTTCTTTGGCCAAATACCCGGCAAGGGGCGCGTACATCGTCTGCAGTTCCGCTGCGCTGAGTCGCGGCAGGGTCCCGAACCTGATTTCCGCCGAAGCGGGCCCCGAACCCAGAACAACCGTGATTGCCGTCAGAACCGCCACTCCAATCATTCTCAGGATGCTTCTTTTCATTGTCTTCCTCCTCGTTATGGGATCTATATGGTCGCGGCCGCAGCCGCGCGCATTTTGATGCTCTCGATCAGGGACGCCTGACGGTCGCGCCGCTCACGGTCCCCCGGAGCGACGCTTTTCTGGATTTTTTCCTTGAGCCTTCGATTCTCCGCATCGAAGCCGGCGATGACGGCGTCGGGAAACCGGAGCGGTTCGCCGGTTTTGGCGCTTGCCCGCTCATATCCCAGCGCGTCAAGCTGGGGACCTGCCACTGATTCGAATATCCGGATATCCTCCCCGGTCATTGCGGACAGGTATTTTCTGCTGTTGCTCGTCATCACCGGGTTCGTGACGTTCTGCCAGAGATCGGACGATGAGGCGGCCCGCTTTGCCTCTTCGGTATTATGGTAGTCCAGCATGGACTCGCGGTACGCAAGCCCCAGGAAGCCGCAGATCCCGCGCGCGGCTTTTTCGGGGTCTTCGATCAACCGCTCGTACGCCACGCTCAGGAACCGGCTGGGGGGGATTTCACGCCGCAGCCGCAAGGCCAATTCCTGGGTGGCGGCCCAGTCTTTGGCGATATGGTAAAAGTGTTTTTCACCGACAACCGCCTTGTGGAACGACACCGCCACGTCCCTGCCGTCGCGGTAGAGATAGATATATCTGGGCTCTTTGAAGTATGCCTCGATCTGGGCAGTGTAATTGATGTTGGCAAGACTCTTGCAACACCAGGTCTTTGCCCCTTTCGCATCCGCGCACGTGTCGTACACCGCCCCGTGCACCGCTGCAAGACTGCGCTCCCGGCACCTGCGCGCAACATCCCGCCGGTCCAGCGTGACCCCTTCCCAGGGGACGGGGTTCAATTCTACGAGCCGGCACACGTCCTCTACCAATTGGAAGAAGTTTTCGTCGACAGTCAGGTCGCCGTATCCCGGGACCAGGGGCATCATGCGCTGCAGGATATGCGGCGGATGGGGTGCGGCGATTTCAGGCAGCTGGTTGATCATCAGCCTGAGCAGATTGGAGCCCGAGCGCTGCGTTCCGATCATGAATATGGGCATCATGGGGTTGCTCTCCTTCCTCTCTCATTAGTCAGTTACGAATGAACTTCTGCTCAACATGGATAGAAAAAACCTTAAACCTTCGACGGGATAACAGGATTTACAGGAAGTTATTTAAAGCAAAATCCGCACTTACCCGATGTTATCCTGTAATCCCGTCAAAAGCTTTTCCGGCTTGTCCGGGTTAGGGATTTGCTTTTTTGAATACGGACCAATGCGGGCCTAATGCAGCAACAGCCCCGCCACGCCTGCAACGGGAATGATCCATGCCGGCTCCACTTTGAACCGCAGCAGCGCGACAAGGGACAGGCCGAACGTAAGAAGAGAGATCGCGTTGATCCCGCTCGATCCCGCTACCGTCACCCCGGCGGCGGCGATCATTCCGATGACCGCCGGCCGGATGCCCCGCAGAGCCGCCGTCAGGATCTTCGATGCCTTTATCCGGTCAAGGAACCGCGTGCAAAGGATCATCACGGCGGCCGGAGGGCCGAAAATCGCCGCGGTAGCCGCGGCTGCCCCGCCAAGGCCGGCGACCTTGAAGCCGATGAATGCCGCGCTGATCAGTATCGGACCCGGCGTCACCTGGCCGAGAGCAATGGCATCGATGAACTCCTGCCGGGTGACCCAGCCGTATTTAGCCACGACAACCTGCTTGATCAGCGGAATGAATACGTACCCTCCTCCGAAGAGCAGCAGACTCATGCCGCCGAAGGTGACGATGAGTTTGCCGACCGCGGCCCAGGGAAGGGCGCCGAAATAAGCGGCGCCGATTGCGCGGAGAGGGGCATCTCCCGGGCTTCGCTTCTGTTCTCCGTTCCGGACAAGCGGGGTTTCTTTCCGGCTTGAAGACGGGGCGTCTTGAAACAAAAGCACGCCAAGAAGCCCGCTGAGCGCCACGATCCCGAGGGTGACAATGAAGCCGCCGACGCCCGCGAGAAGGCCGAAGGCAACAAGGGCAATGACCGCCTCGGGCAGGCCTTTTATCGTTTTGACGCCCATGTTCCACGCTGCCGCGAAAATAATCGCCGCCACCGCCGGGATGAACCCGGTGAATATCTTTCCGGCAACGGGCATCTGTCCGAACCGGAAGTAAGCATAGCTGAGGCCCGAGAGAAGCAGAAAGGACGGCAGGATCACGCCCGCGGCGCTTGCGAACGCGCCCAGGGGACCGCGGATCCGGTACCCCGCATAGGCGACAACATTCACGGCAACCGGGCCGGGCAGGATCGTGGCAAGAGATATGCCGTCGAGCATATCCTCCTCGGTCAAAAGCTTCCTGCGCTTGACGATGTAATTCTGCACAACGGATATCAGCGCCATGAATCCTCCGAAGGCAGTGCATCCGATCTTGAAAAACAGGAAAAACAGGGACGCTGCTGATGTTTCCGGCCGGTTCTCCCCGGCCTGCGCAACACTCTCCATATTCAAGCAAAGCCCTTCATTCAGCTCGGTATCCTTCATATCAC
>DAIDTZ010000220.1 GCA_027456925.1 Nitrospirota bacterium | reverse complement strand
TTTACCGGCGCAACTGACTGGATCACCGTTGCACCCGAGGGCGATGAAGGCGGCGTCTTCGACGTGCACAGCGCAAGCCCGCTGGTCGCTCTGGACGGCACAACCTACAACTCATGGTAATTCTCACATCCTCTGTTCATTTCCGCTCCAAATAGCGTTGTTCCTCCCCGGCCTCAACCCCTGGTTTTTTCGAGGGAATGGACGATTGCATGTCCGTCCTTTGTATCGGCGTATGCTTGTTTCTTCGCCGGGCGGCATTGTGCTTTTTGCCATTTAACCTTTCGGCGGTTATCGTGTCAAAATATACAATAATAGAGCGGGCTCGATAGTGGTATCAATAATTGAAATTTTGGCGTAAGGAGGAACAGCGTATGAAGTATCGCAGATATCTTTTTTTTCTCATGGTGTTCACGACAGTAGCAATTCTGCAGGCGTGCGGCAGCAACAGTTCATCGAGCAGCAACGGCAATGCCTCATCAGCCGGGACCTTGAGCGTCCTTGTAACCGACGCGCCGGGGGACTTCGATCATGCGTATATCACGGTCAAGGACATTTGGTTCCATACGAGCAGTACGGCGGGGCCGAACGATGCAGGCTGGGTCAAAAAGCCTCTTGCTGCTCCTGTAACCGTAGATCTGCTCACGCTGGCGAACGGCGGCATGCAGTCCCTCTGGAGCAACGTCTCGCTTGCTGTTGGAAATTATCAGCAGATCAGGTTGATTCTTGCCGGCACGGAAGATACGCTGACCGCGTCTGCGCAGACCAAGAATCTTCAGTACAACAACGAAGTCGTAATTGGCGGCACCGCATATCCTCTGCATGTTCCTGATGCCCCGCACGGGATAAAACTGACCGGTGCGTTCACTGTTGCGGCGGGAGGCTCGCTGAGGCTCGCCATCGACTTCGACGCAGGCCATGACATCGTCGATTTCAGGACCGGGGAGTACGTGCTGAAACCCCGGCTTACGTACTTCGATCTCGACCATGCGGGCGCCATTATCGGCAAACTCGCTGTGGCGTCAGGCGGATCGATTACTACGCCGCGCTTCGTGATCAAGGCCGAACGCCTGATTTCCGACGGCACGAACACCTATCATGTGGTTAAGCGGTGGACTGTTCCGAAGCCCGACGGCACGTTCATCCTCTCCCCGGTCTCAACGCTTGTTACCGGCACGTGGGATGTCGTGGTCCGCGGTCTCGGCTATCAGACAGTCATCATCAAGAATGTGCCGATTGCAACGGGCTCGACGCCCGCGAGCGGGGCCACCGATCTCGGGACGATTACGATGACGGCTGGAGCTCCCGATTATAAGGTGACGGGCGCCATTGCATCGCCGACCGGCTCATGGGTCCAATTTTATCAAACGCTTCCGGGCTCCGGAGAATATCCCTATGAGATCCGGTTCCGGCATTTCAATCCTCTTACCGGGACTTTTACCATTCCCTTCCCGCTCTCGCTCTCGAATTATGTCCTTCAGGTCGGAACGTACGGGACCCCGACGACCCCGGTCGGCGGCTCCGGCGCATACAAGGCCGCTGCCGGAGCGATCTTGTATGACAGGAGCGCCTATCAAACGGTGTCCTCTGCGTCAACGTCAACGGTTTCCTTTGGCCCGCTTTCTGTTACAGCGCCCTATCAGAGCAATACGGTAACCGGCATGGTCTCGATGAGCACTTCCACGATGAATGGCATGATGGATCGGGGTGTGCTCTTTGCGGTACACGGCGGCATGATTGTGAACGCGATCAATATCGGGTCGAACGGGGGCGGACAGATCGTAAGCGGCGGCTCATACACCATTTCCAATCTTCCGGGCGGTACTGCGGCCACGCCGCTTCTAGGAGCATTCTACGGCATCGAGGCAGTGGGCTGGTCGTCTTCGCCTACTGCCACTACTGCCACCAGAGCATTCTCGGTTCCGCAGACCGTCGATCTGAGCACGGGAAACGATACGGCGGACATGACCATGCTGCCGCTTCCATAGTCATCATCATTGCTGCTGTTCTTAAG
>DAIDTZ010000219.1 GCA_027456925.1 Nitrospirota bacterium | reverse complement strand
GTATATAAACCGCTTTCCTTAAGCCCGTCGAAAACGTAGTCAGAGCCGAAATGCACGAGGACCGCCTTCTGCGCTTCCGCGGCCCGGGCCAGGTTTTTGGGGCCTGCTTCATTTACCGCAAACGCCAGCCGGTTGTCCTGTTCCGCCTTGTCCACCAGATTGTAGGCAGCGCAATTGATGATGACGTCAGGCTTGTAAACGGAAACGGCGGCAACGACTTTTGCAGAGTCCGTAATGTCGAGATGTGCTTCGTCGGGCGCGATGAAATCGATCGATTGAGCTTCAAATCTCCCGATGAATTCCCGTGCGAGCTGGCCGTTTTTCCCTGTGATCAGATATTTCATAATGTGCCGGAGTAGAAAAAATTATTATCAATATCCCGAAGTCGCGGATTTACTTTGTCCTTTGTTGAAAGAATCGGGGCCGGGATCGGCCACAGGATCCCAAGGTCCGGGTCGTTCCAGATGATCCCCCGTTCATCCTGCGGGGAATACTCGTCCGTGCATTTGTACATCACTTCAGCCGTCTCGCTCAAGACCTGGAACCCGTGCGCAAACCCCGGCGGCACGTAGAGCTGAAACCGGTTCTCCGAGGTCAGTTCAGCGCCGATCCACTTTCCGTAGTGCGGCGAGCCTTTGCGGATGTCCACGGCAACGTCGTAAATCCTGCCTTGCATGCACATGACCAGTTTGCCCTGGACCTTCGGAGTTTTCTGAAAATGAAGTCCCCGGAGCACTCCCTGCGCGGACTTGGAGTAGTTGTCCTGGACAAGATGCTCCGTGATGCCGGCGCCTGCGAATTCCGAATGCTTGTAGAGCTCGAGGAAAAAACCGCGGCCGTCGTCGAATACTTTCGGACAAATCAACAGGGGTCCCGGCAGTTCGAGTTTCTTGAACTCAAAGGGCATGGGGCACCTCCTGGTCGGCAACCATCCTGAGATAAGCTCCGTAGGCATTCTTGTTGTGGCTTTCGGCAGCTTTCAGCAGTTTTTTCCTGTCGATGTACCCAAGCTTGTAGGCGATCTCCTCGATACAGGCCATCTTAAGGCCCTGCCGCTTCTCTATGGTGGCGATGAATTCCCCGGCTTCGAGCAGGCTCTCGTGGGTGCCCGTATCAAGCCAGGCGTATCCCCTGCCCATCAGTTCCACGCGAAGCTGCTTCCTGACGAGATATTCCCTGTTCACATCGGTAATTTCGAGCTCGCCGCGGTGAGACGGTTTGATGCCTTTCGCTATGTTGACTACGTCGTTATCATAAAAGTAGAGACCGGTCACGGCATATTTGGATTTCGGATGCCTCGGCTTTTCCTCAACAGACAGCACGGTGCCGTCTTTATCGAATTCCACGATGCCATACCGCTCGGGGTCGTTCACGTAATAGCCGAAGACCGTAGCGCCCCCTGCTGTCGACACATCGCGAACGGCCTTGTTCAGGAGCTCGGTAAGGCCCTGGCCGAAGAAGATGTTGTCTCCCAGGACAAGACAAACCGTGTCCTTGCCGATGAAGTCGGCGCCGATAAGAAACGCTTCGGCAAGACCGTTCGGCTTCTGCTGTTCCTTATAGGAAAAACGGAGCCCGAGATCACTGCCGGCGCCAAAGATGTCTCGAAAGCGCGGCAGGTCGGCCGGCGTTGATATGATAAGGATGTCCCTGATGCCGGAGAGCATAAGCACCGACAAGGGATAATAGATCATCGGCTTGTCGTAGATCGGCAGCAGCTGTTTGCATACGCCCCGGGTAATGGGGTAAAGCCGCGTTCCGCTGCCGCCGGCCAGGATAATGCCTTTCATGCGCCTCTCCTTAACTTATCAGGAATGTCGAATACCGATTTTAAAGTAATAGTGAAAAACGTCGATGGTGCAAACGGATGTTGATCTGCCGTGCTAAATACTCTGTACAATCCGTTGTTTTAATTCTTCGGGTTTCACCGTGGCAGTGCCGATGACTCCGACCACGATCCCTGCCGCATAGTTAGAAATTTTTGCGGCATCGAGCATGCTGGCCCCGGCGGCCATGGCAAGCGTCAGGGCGCTGATGACCGTGTCCCCTGCGCCCGTCACATCGTAAACCTCACGTGCGACGGTGGGGATATGGGTCACTTTGCCGCCTTGCTCGAAAAGGCTCATGCCTTGCTCTCCGCGGGTGATCAGCACCGCGGCGCACTTTAAATTCTTGAGCAGGAGCGCGCCGGCGCGAAGGAGCGACTGCTCGTCCTGGATCTCGATCTTGGACCCGATCGCGGCTTCGTTGGCATTCGGGGTAAGAATGGTGGCCCCGCTGTACATGCTGAAATGGCTCACTTTGGGGTCCACGGATACGATCACGTTGTTCTTTTTGGCCAGCCGGACGATGTCCTTTACAAGTTCTTTGGTCACGACGCCCTTGCAGTAATCGGACAGCACGATGCCGTCGAGCCCCTCCGCAATCCGTCGTTTGACGAACTCGAAGAGCTGTTGGTGCGTTTCCTTCCCGATCCGGTCCTTGGTCTCGCGGTCGAACCGGACGACCTGCTGGCTGTGCGCGATGATGCGGGTCTTGATCGTCGTCGGCCTGCCGGGCTCGGTAATCAGGCCGTCGGTCGAAATTTTTTGGGCATGCAGCAGATGGGTGAGCCGTTTCCCCGCTTCATCGGCGCCGATCACTCCGCAGACGCTGACCTTTCCGCCGAGCGCATGGATGTTCTGTACAACATTCGTCGCTCCGCCGAGCAGCAGGTTTTCCTTCGTGACGTTCACCACGGGGACCGGCGCTTCCGGCGATATGCGGGAGACCTTTCCCCAGATGTAATGGGCGAGTACGATGTCTCCGACGACAAGAATCCGGGCAGACGTGAAACGGTAAATGTAAGAATTGAACCGCTTGCACTCCTTTTTCGAAATCATGGATTGCTGTTTCCTCCTTGCATATTGATGAGCGTGGCAACGATGGACCCGATGGAAATCTCGCTCTTCATGAGCACGGGAATTTTTCGGGCGTCATCGGTCAGCCAAATATAGATCTCCCCCTTGTGCATGAACACCCCTTCGTATTTCGGATAGGTCTTGACCTTGATCGTGTCGAACGTGCCGGCCGGGGTTTTGATCAGTTCCTTGCCCATGACGTGGACCTCGACGGCCCAGGTTTTGTCGCCGTCGTGCACATTCTCCACAATCGTCTTCCCATTGATGAAATCCTGGCGCGTGCGGAGGTAATAGAGCGATGAAAGCGCGTCTTGAATACGGTCGGGCACACAGTGCGTTTCCGGGGCGCCGTTATTGACGTCCACCTGGACCGTGCCGCTGGCGCGGTCGTAGGTCATGTTCCGCTGACGCTGTTTTTTCCCGTGGCTCTCGCGCAAATGGAATGAAAGGCTGTAAAGATCGTCGGCGTCAACGATACTTTCAACCGAGTCCTTTACGGGGAAAAACAGGTCCACGACGCCGACGGACCTCGTGTTCGAGAAAAGGTTGTAGGTAGGCCTGCCGTTTATCGTCTTTCCCTGCTGGACCTCCATGACGGCAATCCCTGCTTCGATGACGGTGGACCAACTGATGCTGTAGGTCAGTTTTTCTCAAGGCGCGAAGGCATGGTTTACGGTCTTTCTATCCTCTTGTGCTGTTGGCCGGCCGGGTTCCGCAGCTACGACGCCGGCCATGAGCAGCAAGGCGTAACAGAGCAGCATTCCTCGTCTCATATATTCCCAATCCTGTCCATGGCCCTGGAAAAAGCGGCGCAGACTGCGTTATAATATTTGAAAGCCGTTCATTTGTAAAGACTTTTATTATATTGTCTCGTACAGCGTCGGTGACAGCGGCTCACCTGTTCAGAGGACCACTTTGTCCAACCCGGACAATGTAAGATAATGCCCGGAAGATGAGGTTGGGAAGGGCTTGAGTATTCCGGCGGGAGCATATCGAGCCAGTTAAATATGACGTACATCATGGTTGCCGTTGGCAAGCCATGATATGATAGATTGAAAGCCCGGTGGTTTTCAGTTATATTCCAACAATACGCGCGACAAGAAAGGGGTCATTATGGCTACGCCGAAAGTTGATATGGATCTTTGCATCGGTTGCGGACTTTGCACCGAACTCTGCCCCAAGGTGTTCGAACTGAGGGATGATAAGGCCTGGGTCGTAAACCCGAACGGCTGCGATACCTGTGACTGCCAGCAGGCAGTGGACAGTTGCCCGGTGTCGGCAATAGCCATGGAATAAGATGCCGTGTTTGCAGGGGGCTGTACGCAGCCCACTTTTTTTGCCTTCTTGCCGTCCTGCCTCAGCCTTATTTATTAATGAGTGCCTGCGCTTCTCGCGTGCATCCGTTGACATTTTTCTTGACAAATTGTATCGATTCTATATTATTCAATACGATTGATTTCCACTGATTTCCACACAACAATGCCGCTGTGGCGGAACTGGCAGACGCAAGAGACTTAAAATCTCTCGATGGGCAACTGTCGTACCGGTTCGATCCCGGTCAGCGGCACCACTAAAACAACGACGTATCCTCCCATATCTTCTGCCGCTAAAACGATATTCCCAGGATTATAACACATCTGTCCAAAATAGATTTTGAATAATTGAAGGGGAAGCCTCACTTCAGGTATAACAGGTTTGTATGCCAACGAGCATCGGCCATGGCAACTGTACGAAAGAGAGCGGCGCGGGAAATATCGAAGCGGCTGCAGATCTCGCTTGTTTTAAAGTCATCACTCTTGTCAAATTAAACTCCGCTGCGCGGAACATATTACTCCCACGGCATCACCCAACTCCGCGAGCCCCTTAACTGAATGAGCGTCAGTGCCAAAACAGGTGTAGCGTTCCGCCTGCCGAAATCGTTCGGCGTTTTGCCGCACCCTCTTGCCATACATGCTGGAAAAGCTTCCCAGATTGCCTTGAAACCGGCAGTCAATTTCTTGTAAATAAGAAAGTAATGAGTTGTCTTCCGGTTTTAAGTTCCGGGTTTTGCGTTTTGAGTCAGAACTTTTGAATAATGAGTTCATAAACAGAAACCGGCCATCCGTTTGTTTTTTCGCTTGATCAAACAACATACACCGCTCCGGGTGCGCAATCACGGGCGTTAAACCGCTGCACATGATCTTATAAATAATATTTTTCACCTGTTCAGGCCGGATGTGATTCGGTATTTCTATAAGGATGTTGTTGCTGGTTCCGAGTGGTTGGGGGTCGTTGAGGTAGTCGAAGATGAATTCATCGAGATAATATTCCCTGCCGGGTTGAAGTTCCAGGTCAATATTTTTTTCGACTAATTCTTTTTGAAGATTGTCGACGCTCTTTCTTACCTTCTCATTGCTCGCTTCATAAAATCCTCTGATCAAGTGCGGGGTACAGTAAGCCGTCTTGAAACCTGCCTTGCTCAACGCCGTTGCCATCTCGATGGATTCCTTCATGGTCTTTGGCCCGTCATCCAGGTCGGGCAGTATGTGGCAGTGGTAGTCGATCATAGTTCATTCACAGCGCAGAGCGCATGGGCATAGGGTTCGCTCTCTACTCGTCTCCCTCTGCCCACCCCGCGTTTATCTCCCCATGTCCGTCATTTATCGTTCACAACTATCGCTTGTTCTTTCGCGCCTTCAAGAGTCGCGTCCACCACCGGTGATTTCCGTTTGCGGTCTGCCCATCATCCGAATAATACCCATACTGGTAATACTTGCCGTAATGGTAGCCATAGGTCTCGCCCTTTCCGGATTTATCATTCATTACCAGGCCCGCTACCGGGGCCTTGATGGCAGTGAGCATCTCGCGCATGCGCTGCGCCGCCTTCAGGGGTACGCGGCCTGCTTCCATGATCACGATCACCATGTCGGCCGTGGCCGTGAGGATCGGCGCGTCCGTGACCGCCAATATAGGCGGGGCGTCGATAACGATATGGTCGAAATTCACCCGTTCCTGTTCGAGAAAGCGTTGCATGGCCGCGGAGCCGAGAAGCTCGGAGGGATTGGGAGGAGTGGTTCCAGCGCTGACCAGGCGCATCCCGGGAATGTCGGTGTTGTGGACGGCATCCTCGATCGTGGCATCCCCGGTCAGGATTTCTGACAGGCCCGGCGCCTTGCTGTGGTGAAATTTCTCGTGGAGCGAGGACCGGCGCAGATCGCAGTCGATAAGCAGCACTCGCGACCCGGTCTGGGTGAAGATATTGGCCAGGTTGGCGGATATGGTGGACTTCCCTTCCCCGGGAAAGGTGCTCGTGACGAGTATTACCTTCTTGTCCCGGTTGATCGCGGAAAAGTGAAGACTCGTGCGGAGCGAACGGAACGCCTCGGCGAACTGGGATTTCGGTTCCTTCAGGGTCCTGAGCGATCCGTTCCCCTGGACCGTTGCAGGCGCTGTCTCGAAGTGGGGGATGATGGCCAGGAGCGGGAGCTCGACGGCACGTCTTGCCCCGTCCGCGTCCTTGATGGTGTCGTCCAGGAATTCCTCGAAGAACGCAACCAGGACTCCGAACATGCAGCCCAAGAACAGGCCCAAAAGAAGGTATTTGGGGATGATCGGCTTGATCGGGTTGTCGGGTATGATGGCGGGGTCCACAATGTCGATGTTGCTGATGGTGGAGGCCTTGACCATCTTCGCCTCTTCCCGCTTCTGCAGCAGAAAGGTATAGATGTCTGCATTGACCTTGGCGAAGCGGGTCAGGCGCGCCAGGTCCTGTTCCACGAGGGGAAGACCCTTCAGCTTGTTCTCATAAACCGCCAGTTGCTGCTTCATCTCGGCCAGCTGCCTGGTAAGGTTGCGAAGCGAGGTCTCGTAGGTTGCCTGGATCTCCTGCTGGAGCTCATCGATCTCGCCCTGCACGGCCTTGACAGAAGGATGCAGCTCGGTGTTTTCCACGAGTAGGGCGTTCTTCTGCACCGAGAGTTCGGCCAGCTTTGCTGCCAGTCCGATAATGGTCGGGTCATCGTTCATCACCGCAGGTGAGTAGACAAGACCGCGTTGTCTCGCCTTCTTCAACGAGGCCAGAGCGAACTCCACCTGCTTCCGCTGCAGGGCGATGTCGGTTTTCTGTTTTTCCTTGTCCGCCAGTGTCTGGATCAGGGTTTGCGCTTCAGTGTCCAGGTTGATGGTCTGAGACTTGCTCTTGAACGTCTGAAGGTTCTTCTCGGAGCTGTCCAGCTCGTTTTGAATATCCTTGAGCTGGCCCTCGACGAAGCCGACAGTCCGGTTCGCCTCCTCGGTCTTGAACCCCACCGACTGGCCCAGATAGGCCTGCACCAGGGTGTTGACCACGTCCCGCACCAGCACGGGATCGGTGTTTGTGTAGGAGATCTCGATGATGTTGCTCTTCCTCCCGACTTCTTTTACCTTGATCGTTTTCTGAAGGTTTCCGACCGTTCCGTTAAAGGGAAGGAGCTCAAGTTTAAAGCGGTCTCCTGCCTTGCCGTGGAGCTTGTTGATGAACAGGGTGATGCCCTTGCCCTGCATGAGATTGCCGGACTGCCCGGAGCCTACGATCTCGCCATCGTTGTCCTTGACCTTGTAAGTATCGGGACCCGTCACGTGGATCGTATAGACAGGCTTTTTGGCCGAGGAGGTAAACTCCAGGACCTGAAAGTCGAGGTCTTTTGATTTATTCGATATCTTCCAATCGAGGTGGAGCTGCTTCACCACGTTCTCGGCATTGGTTCGCGACTGGACGATCTGTATCTCCGCGTCAATGGGATTGACAGAGGACAGGTCCGCCAGCATCGTCCCCTTGAGCACTCCCTTTTCTTCCTTGACGTGGAGCGTGGCGGCGGCCTCATAGACCGGCTTCATGCTGAAACTATAGAGTGCCACGCAGAAAAAAACCGACGTGGAGACAATGATAAAGGTCTTCCTGCGGCGCACGATGACCTTTATGTAATCTCTGAGGTCGACTTCCTCGTCGCTATTTTGATCCAGCATTTCCCTGCCTCTATTCCAAATACAATGTTCAATGTTGCAAGTTCAACGTTCGACGCTTATTAATAAAGTTCAACGATGAACTTTTTCCCAACTACTGTCTCAGGTATTTTATCGACACAAAGGGTTGAAGGATTGCGCTCACGGTCTGGAGCGACGGGAGGAGCTCGTTGATAGCGTCGTTCCAGTCTCCTAAGCCGCTCTTCGGGACGAAAACGATGTCTCCCTCTTTGAGCATGAAGGGAAGCGCTTTGCCGCGAAGTATTCTCTCAAAATCCACGACAATGAGTTCTCCCCGTGTGGCTGATATCGAACGGATGATGCGAATGTGATTGATGTCGTAGCCGGTATCTCGTATTTCAGCCGTAGCAATGGCTTCAGCAAGCGTAAGGCCTTTCGAAGTCATGGGCACGGGTCCGCCTTTCTTTACCGCTCCGAACACGAAGACTTGCTGGTTCTTGGTGTCCGGAATGAAGATCGTGTCTCCGGGCTTAAGCCATACATTCTGTCTTTGATCTCCCCTTGTGAGAAGATCGTACACATCTACAGGCATCACTTTCTTGTCCCGTATGATACGCGCGCCGCTGAGATTGGCTGACGGGTCATATCCATTCGCGAGCGCAATCCCCTGGAGAACGTTCAAGGGCCGGTCCATGTAATAGGTGCCGGAATTTTTGAACGCGCCCAGAAGATAGAGCGGATGGCTCTTGTATTCGGTCACTTCGACGATCACCCAGGGCTCTTTGATGTACTTCGTGAGCAATTCCTGGAGACGCTTCTGTATCTGAGGCAGAGTGAGACCGCCGACTTGGACAGATCCGACAATGGGGAACTGGATATTGCCGCTTCCATCCACCCGGTTCCCGAGCAACGGATGCAGGGACGAGGCTATGCTGCTGGCGCTGATGCTGGAGAATTCCGGCTGGCCATTCACGTTGATGAACAGTACGTCGCCGGGACCCACCACGTAATCCGCGGGCGGGGCGGGTTCTTCCAGAAAAGGAACAGTCACCGTTTCCTGCTCTACAACGGGTGATGCATCCGTTTCGGATTTCCCCACAGGGGTCAATCTTTCCTGCGAGGAGATTCCCAGGATTGAGCCTGGCCTTATGTCGCGGTAGGCTGCGCACCCTTGCAACAGCGCCAGAGCCGCGGACATTGACACTACCAAGATAAAAAAGCAAAACTTTCTTGTTTTCATAAAACATAAACCCTGGTTAATTGGCAACTCAATGTATTCTTGTATTTTTATCAACATGGCCGGAGCGTTAATCATTTCTATGTTCAGACAATCATCTGACCATTAAAATTGATCGGCGCAGATTATAACAGGCTGGGGATTAGCTGTCTATCCGTAGATTTACGGATACAAAAAAAGAAGAGAGCGAGGGCGCTTTATGTTCAAAAAATTACAAGTCGAAACGGTAAGCCAAACCGAAACCATACGATTCAAGAGAGGTGCGATTACCATCCTGCGGAAGCAGCCACTTCCCCATGATGTCTAAATACCAGTGTCCCACCTGGAATTGCCAACTTGCAGTATTGTAGAGTGCGAATACAGCAGAGGATGATCCTACGTTATTAATCACTCCGCCTTGCGGGCTGTTGAATAAAGCAGTGCCGGAACCCTGGAACAATCCCGGGCCGATGCCGTATCCTACCTTCCAGTAAATATCTCTTCCCGGATATAACGGTCCCATTTTCAAGAACAGGGTTGGCGCCACGCCAATGAACCCGCCGCTGACTCTTGTCCCGATATTCTGACCGCGGAAGGCTGAATTGATCAATTGATAATGTGTGTCGAAATAACTCGCGGAGGCATTAATGTCCCAGCCGATGATAGCGCTGCCGACGCGCAACGGCCAGGACTTCAGTTTTTTCTCGCTGCTATTGAGCTCGATAATCAGACTTGGCGCGCCATTGTCCGTGATCTGCGTATTGCCGATTGTATTGGCATGAGTGGTCTTATACGTTACCTGGGTATATGCCAGCCCCAGAGTAATGGATCCTTTCTCGAGCTTGGCTATGGCCAGGTCAGCCAGGCTGGCTGACGCAGTCTCCGGCGCCTTAGCATCATTGCCCGCCGCCTGAGCGAACGACGAAAATACAGACAAGAAAATCCACACTATTGCCGCCACACGAAGTTTTTTTAACGCCCCAAAATCCATCATGCTTTCCTTTAGTACCAACGATAAGTCATCTGCAGCCGAACAGCATTTCGCCGGATACCCGGAGAGGTGGGTTCGAATGAGTCCGACTGCACCTCTGCACCCCATCCGCCAGCGAACTCAAAACCTGCCACCGCTCCCACGGCAGGGCCGTAGGTACTGCTTTGTACATTGCCGCTGCCGAAAATAAGCCTGTCGTGCACGAAGAACTGTCCTCCCACAAACCAGTCGTAGAACCAGCGCCGCACCTGTATACCGGCACGCCCATCAGCCAAGGTCCTTGAAGCGGAATCCCGCTCATCCGACGCCATCAAGTAGGGATTAAATGACCAGTAGTCATTGCTTACGAACTGTGCGTCCATACCTAAACTTAAACCCTTGCTCTCCGATCCCCCTTCCGAGGCGCTAATCAGCCCGACATAGGCTCCGATGCCGTTCTGCGGGACCGCCGCTGCAATTCCAGGACAAATTGCAGCGGTTACAATAAAACCGATGCACAAGAGTTTTCGCAAATTGCCCATTACCGTCGCTTTCCGTATCAGTATTTCTGCATTTTTTAGGCGTTGTTCCCGATATCTTTTCATTAAATTAACAGGCGCTCATGATCTGCAATTTATTGTGAGATACTATACCACAACATGAACTGCTCAGTCAAAGGT
>DAIDTZ010000218.1 GCA_027456925.1 Nitrospirota bacterium | reverse complement strand
GTCCGAATACTACGAGGCCGGGGATTTCGTCCTCGGCGCCTATGACGTTAAACACAAAAGACCGGGCAGCGCCGTCGTCCTGCTCGAACGTACGGGGCAGGTGGCGGGGCTCGGCGTCCGGCTCAGGAAGGAAATCTCCCTCGCCAAGTCCGCATCGGAGTTTTCCGTGAAATACGAGATTATGAACCTGAGCAACGAAGAGCTGAATACGTCCTTCGGAAGCGAGTTCAATTTTTCGCTCCTCGCCGGAAACGCCCATGACCGGTATTACGATATCCCCGGCCACACGCTCGACAAGCGGAACCTGGCATCCCTCGGGGAGATCAATAATGTGAAGCAGGTGAGTCTGGTAGACGAATGGCTCAAACTCACGGTCTCGCTTGCATTCACGCAGCCGGCCATCCTCTGGCGCGCACCGGTGGAAACGGTGTCCCAATCAGAAGGCGGGTTCGAACGGGTGTACCAGAGTTCGATGGTGATGCCGATCTGGCGCATTTCGCTCGTACCCCGCACGGCGTGGCAAGCGGAGATACACGTGAAGGTTGCATAATCCAATTGGCTGGGAAAGATTGAAAATTGGATATTTTGGAATAGCAATAGAAGAAAGGTCGTTTACCGTATGAAAAAAATAGTCATCGTGTTTCTCCTGGTAGTATCGACGGCGGTCTTTGCGAAGGCCGCTGAAAAACCCCTCGGCGTGGAGGAGTACACCTCCATCGACCAGCTTGCGGCGGAAATCGCGTCGTATTTTCCCAAGGTGCAGGGCGAGGTGACGGCAGTGAAGGGCGACAGGCTCACCATCGCGCTTGGAACGAAAGACGGCTTATTGCCGGGCGTGGAACTTACGCTCTGGCGGCCCGGCAAGGAGATCCTTCATCCCGTGACCGGCGCGGTGATCGGCCACAGCGAAGACAAGGTCGGCAGCGCCGAAGTGCTGAGCCTGTCGGAGACGTCGTCAACGGCCGTGGTCAGGGACAGGCTGCTGGACCCCAAACCCGGAGACAAAGCGAGGATCACGCCAAAGAAGATCAGCCTCGCCATCCTCCCGGTCAAGGCCGACCGTCCCGAGATCATGAAAGCGCTCGCCGACCGGCTGAATGATCTCGGAAGGTTCACGCTGCTTGACGACGAAAAAGTGGCGGCATTTCTCAGGGAGAGAAAAAATCGCGACAATTCGCTCGTTCGGGAAATGAGCAAGGCCTTCAACCTGGATGTGATTGCGGCCGTAGGGATCTACCCGGCTGAAGGAGGAAAACTCCTTGTGACCGCGAGGCTCTTCTACGCCGACGAGGCCAGGCCGCTCGATACTATCGTGGCCATGCTGGACCTGCAATCGAAAAAGAACACCTTTGCCGATGTGAAACCCTTCTTCGCGCCGCTGGCGGTGGAGAAAAGCAGCATTACGGAGTTGCCCTTTGATGCGCAGTTGTTCGCGACCGGGGACCTCTACGGAAACGGCTCGCTGGAATATGTCTTTTCCGACGGCGCCAGACTGCATGTCTACCGGCGGAGCGCTACCGGGTGGCACGAAGATTGGGCCGAACCGGCGGTTTCCGGCGGGGGGGACATCCAGCACATCAACCTTGATGTCGCCGACATCAATGGAAACGGCAAGGCCGAGATTTTTGTAACGGAGATGGCGAACGGGAAGGTCGTCTCGTATGTTGTCGAATACCGCGAGGGTGTCTATCAGCGGATTGACGACGTGCCGGGTTTTCTCCGCGTCACGAATTACCCCGGCATGGGGAAAATTCTGATCGGCCAGGACTACGACCCCCGGTCCTTTTTCTCCGGGCCGCCGAGGCAGTATCTCTGGACCGATGGGAAATACATGCTCGGCTCCGACCTCTCGCTGCCTGATGGCGTCGGTCTCTATGGCTTCGTGTTCGCCAATGTCGGCGAAACCAGTCCGCTTCTTATGGCGCTCGATGACAAGGACCATGTGGTCGTCTATTCCAAGGACACCCGCATCTGGAGGAGCGAAGAAGCCTATCCGACAATCGGGATCAAGGTCAGCAGACCGGCGACGGATGCAGCCGGCGCCATTTCCGAGTCCGTGTCCGAGGCGGAAAAGAGCCAGAAAGTCAGAGTGGCGGGGAGGATTCTTGCCCTTGATATGAATGGAGACGGCAAGGACGAGATCGTTCTGGTAAAAAACATCGGCGATTCCTTTCTTGGAGCGTATTCAAAAGCCGAGGTCGTCAGCCTGGGATGGACGGGCATGCGGCTCGAAGAGCGGTGGACCGTCAAGAACATTCCCGGCGCGGTGCCCGACTTCCAGATCATTCGCCGGGAAAGCGGCGGAGCCGATATCCTGGCTCTTGTAAAATCGCCGGGCGGGCTCTTTTCCCGGGACACCTACCGGGTGATGACCTACTTGGCGAAGTAAGAACGAACTTTCTCCCGGAACGAGACAGATGGAACGACCTATGCACGACAAGAGTGACAAGAAAAAGAAAGACGCGACGGTGGAAGAACTCAGGGCGCAGGTGGATAGGGCAGGCATGCCGCGGCATGTCGCCATCATCATGGACGGCAACGGCAGGTGGGCGCTCCGCAGGGGGCTGCCGCGCGTGGCGGGACACAAGCGGGGCGCGGAGCGGGTACGCCGCATTACCGAGGTGTGCCGGGGACTCGGAGTATCGGTCCTTACCCTGTACGCCTTTTCCGACGAGAACTGTGGCAGGCCAAAACAGGAAATAGGTTTCCTCATGGACATGCTCGGGTCCTTCCTCAAGGCCGAGATTGCGACCATGAAAGCGAACGGCATCAAGTTCCGAACCATCGGGAGAATCGAACGGCTCCCGGCGTCCGTGCAGTCCTGGGTTGAAAAGGCGATAAGCGAGACAACGGACAATACCGGATTGATCCTGAACCTTGCGCTGTCCTATGGCGGCCGAGGTGAAATACTGGCGGCGATCAAACGGATGAACGAAGCCGGAGGCGACGCGGGACCGTTGACCGAAGAGGTCTTCGCCTCGTACCTCGATACCGCAGGACTCCCGGACCCCGACCTGATCATCCGCACGAGCGGCGAAAAGAGGATCAGCAACTTCCTCCTCTGGCAGGCGGCATACGCCGAGCTTTACTTTACCAACACCCTGTGGCCCGACTTTGAGGAAAAGAACCTCTTGGAGGCGATCATCGATTACCAGGGCCGCCAGCGCCGGTTCGGGCTCACCCAGGAGCAACTCGTACAAAAGTAACCGCTCCCTCAGGAGCGGGAAGAGTGTCAGAGACAGGTGGACCGGATAAGTTCCTGTCTGCCAGTCGACCAATTTGCCGTTCAAGACCACGTCGTGAGAGCGGAACTTCAGGGAGACAATGCATGCTGCACAAGAGATTGATCTCGGGGCTCCTTTTCCTCCCCATTTTTTACCTGGTTGCCTGGGTGCTTCCGTCGGAGTATTTCACGGCGCTGGTGCTGTCCGGGGTGGTCGTGGGACAGTACGAGTTTTACCGGATGGCGCGGGCGCGGGGATACCGGCCTCTTTCACTGCTCGGGATTGCGCTCGGCATGCTGGTGCTGCTGGATTTCTATCACCCTTTCCAGCGCGGCGCGGGGGTGTTTTTCTCTGTTGCCGCCAGCGTCCTCATTATCATGATCGTCCGCTTATTCTCGCCCCGCCCTGTTGAGGGCGCGATCGAGGATGTAGCCTCGACGTTCCTGGGCGTGTTCTATGTCGCCATGTTGTTTGCATTCCAGGTCGTTATCCGGACGGGGACCGACGGAAAACAGTGGCTCGTGTTCCTGTATTTCATTATCTGGGCATCGGACATCGGCGCTTATTCGATCGGCATCCCCTTTGGCCGGCACCGGTTGTACGAAAAAGTGAGCCCCAAAAAAAGCTGGGAAGGATTATTCGGCGCCCTGGCAGCGTCGGCAGGTATGGCGCTGATCTGCCGGGTCTGGTTCATGCCGCCCATGGGAAAAACTGAAGCCGTTGTGCTGGCGCTGGCGCTGGCAATGATCGGCACCATCGGCGACCTCGTGGAGTCGCTCTTCAAGCGTGCGGCGGGCGTTAAGGACTCGGGCGGCCTCATCCCGGGACACGGCGGCGTCCTGGACCGCATGGACAGCATGCTCTTTGCCGCACCGGTGCTGTACTATTATCTGAAAATGAGGTAGGGTGATAGGAGTCAGGAGACAGGAGCCAGAAGAACGGCCCATGCGTCGTTTTTTCTTTCTAATCCTGACGTCTGATTTCTGACTTCTTATGAAAAAGATCTCCATACTGGGTTCCACCGGTTCGATCGGGCAGTCGACGCTTTCGATCGTTGAAAAATTTCCGGATCGCTTCAAGGTCGTTGCGCTTGCCGCGGGAAACAACGTTGAACTTTTGGAAAAACAGGTGCGGCAATTCGGGCCGACCGTTGTCGCCGTTGCCGGAGAACAATCGGCCGCACGACTGCGGACTGCCTGCTCCGATTTGCATGTCCGCGTCTTCTCCGGCGTCGAGGGCATGATCCAGGTTGCCGCCGCGGACGAGGCCGAGATGATCGTTTCCGCGATCGTGGGAACGGCCGGTCTTGTGCCGACCATGGCGGCGATCCGCGCCGGCAAGCATATTGCCCTTGCGAACAAGGAAGTGCTCGTTACCGCCGGTGAACTTGTCGTAGCCGAGGCCCGCGCCCGCCAGATCAGCCTGTACCCGGTGGACAGCGAGCACAGCGCCATCTTCCAGTGCCTGCAGGCGGGCTCCAACGACGAGATCCGAAGATTGATCCTGACCGCGTCGGGCGGGCCGTTCCGGGCCCTCTCCAAAAAAGAGCTCGCAAAGGTGACGCTTGCTCAGGCACTCAAGCACCCGAACTGGAGTATGGGGAGGAAAATCACGATCGATTCCGCAACGCTCATGAACAAAGGGCTCGAAGTGATCGAAGCGCGATGGCTCTTCAATATCCCGCAGGACAAAATCAAGGTGCTGGTCCATCCGCAGAGCATCATTCATTCCATGGTGGAATACCGGGACGGCGCCGTCGTTGCGCAGCTTGGCATGCCGGACATGAAAGGGCCGATTGCCTATGCGCTTTCCTATCCCGAGCGGCTTGCGGATGTGTCTCCGGAGCTTGATCTGGCACAGGTCGGCACACTTACGTTTGAAGAACCGGATACGGACCGCTTTCCGTGCCTGGCCTATGCGTTCGACGCGTTGAATGCGGGAGGCACCATGCCCGCGGTTGTTTCCGCGGCGAACGAGGTGGCGGTAAAGTATTTTCTCGATCAGAAGATCGGGTATGGCCATATCTCGCGCGTGATCAAATCAGCCATGGATGCCCACCGGCCGTCTCCCATCCACACGGTGGAGGACGCGCTCAAAGCAGACCTCTGGGCGCGGCAGGAAGCGGAAAAAACGATAACGAACGGCATGTAACCACGGATGAACACGGATTAAGATCGAGCTGAGGTTTAAGACTACTTCACACGCCTTGGTTGTACCGTGTTTATCCGTGGTAACAACAGCTTTTAAGGAGACAACATGACTTTGATCTATTTTCTCATCGTGATCGGCATTCTTGTGTTCGTGCATGAATTCGGTCATTTTATCATGGCGAAGCGTGCGGGTGTGCGGGTCGAGAAATTCTCGCTCGGCATGGGGCCCAAGATCTTCGGGTACAAGAAAGGCGATACGGAGTATGTTCTCTCG
>DAIDTZ010000217.1 GCA_027456925.1 Nitrospirota bacterium | reverse complement strand
ACCGAAATGGCGGAAGATATGGGACAAAACATTTGGACAGTAGGTGGCGTCACTGAATCCCTACTTGCGGCAGAGGTCCGGGATCTTTATCCCGCCATCTGCCTCTTTAAGAATTTTAACAATTTGCTCCTCCGAGTACTTGCCTTGCTTGAACTGGGTCAGCAGAGAGCAGGACGTTTTGCAACAAAAAAGACCCTCTAGGTTTGCTCTTACGCGGCAATGTCCTCAGGGATCTCGGGCTCAACGAGCTTGGTGAGGAGCGTGAGCGAGTCCTCCCACCCGAGGTAACAGGCATCGACCGGGATGGCTGCGGGAATGCCCTCCTGCACGATGTCCACCTCGGTCCCTACCGAGACCTTCCTGAGCTGCACCGTCGTCCGCATCTCGCCTGCGAGAGCAGGATCGTCGAACCGGTCCGTGTACACCAGCCGCTCGTTCGGGACCAGTTCGATAAACTCACCGTGGAACGAATGGCTCTTGCCCGTCGTAAAGTTGGTGAACGACATCCGATAGGACCCGCCCTTTTTCGGGTCGAGATGAAGGACCTTTCCCGTGAATCCGTCGGGCGGCAGCCATTTGGCCATAGCATCTGCATCGAGGAACGCGCGGTACACCCGCTCAGGCGCGGCGCGCAGCACGCGATGAAGCTTCACAGTACCTGTCGTCATGGATAGTACCTCCTTCCACTGTTTCTATAAATATTCTAGCTCGCTGGTGGAAAAAGACAATGCCTCTTCCTTCTGATCGGCGGTTACTATGCCGCGGACCTCTTCGGTTTGCAGGCTTCCGCTTTCCCGATCTGCATCATGTACTTCGCCCCCCACTTGTGCATCGCGTCCAGCACCGGTTTGAGGCTTGAGCCGATATCGGTCAGCGAATATTCGACCCGGGGCGGAACCTCGGGATAAATCTTCCTGTTCACCAGGCCGTCTTCCTCCATCTGCCGGAGCTGCTGGGTCAGCATCTTCTGGCTTATCCCCGGCACGTTCCGGGAAAGCTCGCCGAAGCGCCGCATGCCCTTGAACAACTCCCGCAGGATCAACAGCTTCCATTTGCTTCCGAGCAGGGATATTGCCGTCTCCGCCGGACAGCCCGCCTGTTCCTGTTCCATGACCGCCTCCTTGCCTCCGTTGCCCTGGTCCCATACTTACCAAAAGGTAAGTACATTACAAAATAGTGCCTACTTGCTTTTAGACTGCAGCTGCCATAATATACCCCAGCAGCAAAAAAGAATCAACGGGGAAAGAGAGACGCGATGCCGTCGGCCGCGGAGGACCGTCCCACCCACCACTTGGTCCAAAACAACCATAAAGGAGATCATGACATGAGCGGAAAACAGCCGATCGAGAAAGAACTGGAAGCAGGAACGTATTACTGGTGCAGCTGCGGTAAGAGCAAGACCGCGCCGTTTTGCGACGGGGCGCACAAGGCAGGCGTGAAGACGCCGGTGCAGTTCGAGGTGAAGGAAAAGAAGAAGGTGTGGCTGTGCACCTGCGGTCGCACCAAGACGCCGCCCTATTGCGACGGCGCACACAAATGAACCGGAACGGTACGAGAGTCCACCTTTGAGGGGCAGGTTTCTTTTGCTGCATTCTTATACGGAAACTCGCCGATAGAACTTTCCTTGTCCGCTAGCCCTTCCCCCTCAGGGGGAAGGACGGGATGAGGGTGGGTTCTATCAATCGGGCTCAGCACCCTGCACTCGCTCGGCGCACTCGTAGGCGCTGGGCACAAGACAGTCCGAAATGCTTAACCCTCGGCCTCAATCGCACTCCTAAATTTTCGCATGGGTAATAAAGATTCAAAGACTTGATTCAACACCCGCCACGTTCCATCTTGATCTTTTTGGATTGAGTTTCATCCGCGGTATCGGTAGAATAGTAATCTTGGAGGAAATCTTAACCAGCCATTATCTTCCAGGGAGGGCGCCATGAGTTTATTTACGATCGACGAAAAGAAGTGTAAGCGAGACGGTATCTGCGTTGCTGAATGTCCTATGAAGATCATCGAAATGAAAGACGCCAGATCAACACCCGTGCCCACGACCGATGCCGCAGAGCGGTGCATCAAGTGCGGCCACTGCGTCGCAGTCTGCCCGCACGGCGCGTTTACGCATACCATGATGAAGGCCGGGGACTTCCCCCTGATGCGGAAGGAGTGGGCGCTCTCGCCGGAGCAGGCCGAACATTTCCTGAGATCTCGCCGTTCCGTGCGCACGTACCAGGACAAACCAATCGAACGCGAGAAGATGCAGAAACTAATCGAGATCGCCCGGTACGCGCCCACAGGATCGAACAGCCAGCTGGTAAGCTGGCTTGCGATAAACTCTCGGCCGGAGGTTGCGCGGCTGGCCGGGACGGTCGCTGATATGATGCGGGAGCTGGTGAAGGCCAAAAACCCCTTTGCGATCAGTTATCGCCTCGACCGGACCGTAACTGCGTGGGAAAAGGGGACCGACCTCATTGCGCGCGGCGCGCCTGCGCTCGTTGTCGCCCATGGGCCAAAAGAGTACGGCCTTGCACATATCGATTGCGCGTCCGCGCTCGCGTACCTGGACCTCGCCGCTCCCTCGCGTGGGCTCGGGACCTGCTGGGCCTGTTTCTTCATGCTGGCTTATCTCCAATGGCCGCCGCTTCAGCAGGCGCTCGCGATCCCCGAGGGGCATGTTGCCCAGGGCATCATGATGGTCGGGTATCCGAAATACAAGTATCATTGCCTGGTGCCGAGGAATCCGCCGAAGATCGAGTGGCGGATGTAGTTGCAATCAGAAAGGCCGGAGAAAAAACTCTCCGGCCTTTCTCGTTTAACGCTGCGCAACGGGTACAACAACTTCCCTCTGTATCTCTACCACAAGAAGACTAAAGAATGATGTTAAATCGTAATACATTCATCCTATTGACTTTGCATGAAAGGCGTGTTTTTCTTAAACTAAGAGCGTAGTCAATCTGTTTTTGAAAGGAGATTACCATGGCCGCGCAAAAAACAAAAATGGACATGCAGAAGATGATGGAAATATACAAGAAGGTCGGAACGCCGGGCGAGCAGCACAAACTGCTGGCAAAACTGGAGGGAAGCTGGACAACCAGGACCAAGAGCTGGAGCGTGCCTGACGCCCCGCCCGCGGAATCAACCGGTGCGTGCGAACGGAAGCTGATCCTGAACGGGCATTACCTGCAGGAGGAATATTCCGGCGATATGATGGGCATCCCCTTCACCGGTATCAGCATCTTGGGATACAACAATCATACGAAGAAGTACGAAACGACCTGGTGCGATTCGCTGAGCACCGCCATCTTCAAATTCGAAGGCACTGCAAACAGGGCCGGCAACATCATTACGCAGGAATGCCGCTATGACGATCCGGCCAGGGGTCCGGCCGTCTGGCGCACCGTGACGAGGGTCAGGGACGACAATACCGTCGAGTTCGAGATGTTCCTTACTCCCCGTGGCAAAAAGGAAGAGAAGATGATGGAGATGACCTATTCACGCAAGGAAGGAGTCGTGCGCAAAGCGGCATAGACTGATTCGAAAATGGTTTAGCAAAAAGGCCGGAGAGTTTTTCTCTCCGGCCTTCGTCGTTTCAACGCGATACGGGGAACAGCCCCTCAAATGTCTGCAACCCTCTAAGCGTAAATCAACTTATTCTTTTGAGCTCGTGAGACTTCGCCCTTGTGCCGCTGCTGCTTATTTGATTTTTTCGAGCTCACTACGAGATCCACGTTACAACTGAGTATGCTTAAGAGCGAAATCATTTGGTCTATCGATTTTTTGTAATTAGTTTGATCTAGGAGCCGATAGAATTGACTGGCTGATGTGCCGAGTCTCCTGGTAATTTCTCTTGTCGATAAATTCCCAACTTTTAAACGTTTTTGAGCTTCTATGGTAAGGTTGTAAAGAAGCATATCCCGCAGGTAATTGGGGGCCTTGTTATATTCAAGTACCTGGTCAACGTGAATGCTGTCCTCATCGCCATTTTCAAGTTTATAGGTAAAAGCTTCATTCCCTAATTCCGGATCGGCTTTTGCCTCGGCAATGCGATTGTTTGTATCGGGTTTTAAACGCAAATTGGCATAAGGAAAGACGAGATGTTTCCCATCGATATCCAATTCAAATGCCTTTTTTCGATTATTTGCAACTATTTTCTTTATTTTCATAATTTCCACTCCTTGAGCAGTTCCATCAAGAGGTC
>DAIDTZ010000216.1 GCA_027456925.1 Nitrospirota bacterium | reverse complement strand
GTTACGAGCTATAAGCTACAGTAATTGCCCTTTCTTGTCAAACATATATGACAAAAAATGTCAGTTGGTCGCTTCTTGACAATAATCAACAGGAATGATAGCATTCATCCTCCTATGATAGTACGTGCTTCGATAATTGTGACCGGCAAACATCAACGCGCACTGTATGGCGGCGCCGTATTCATCAGCCACGGGACTATCATAGACGCAGGGCCGGCGAGCGCCATCATCCGGCGTTTTCCCGGGAAAAAGATTGTTCAGTTCCCGGGTGCTGTTCTCATGCCGGGGCTCGTCAACGTCCATGCACATCTCGAACTTCCTTTTCTCAGAAATTCTATCCGGGCAAACTCTTTTTCTGGATGGGTATTGAACCTGATCCAGGCTAAAAAAGGACTGAAGCAAAGCGACTATGTTTTGTCTTCAAAAGACAATATTAACGCCCTCATGCAAACTGGGACAACCACGGTCGGCGAAATTTGTACACACGGAACAAGTCCGATTCTCCTGAAAAAGTCCGGGTTACGGACCGTTGTATTTGATGAGATCATACGCATGGAGGACAGGGAGGGGAAGAGTTCAGATTTCAAAGTTCAAAGTCAAGGCCTGCGCCAATCAAGTCTTTTACAACACGGCCTATCTCCCCACACTCCTTATACGGTCTCAGAAAAGGTCTTGCGCGAAGTTGCTGCAATGGCTGCAAAAAAAGACCTCAAGCTTGCTGTGCATGTTGCCGAATCAAAAGACGAGATCAGGTTACTGCAGCGTAAAAAAAACGGCCTCGAAAAACTCTACCAATTCGCTCACTGGGACCTTTCCTTGGCTCCGAAAGGAACTTCCTCCTTTGAATACCTGAATCGAATCGGCTTTATCTCCCCTCGTCTGCTCGCGGTACATGCTGTGCAGGTCACTGATCACGATATCATTCTTATGAAAAGGGCAAAGGTATCTGTCGCACATTGCCCTCGCAGTAATAAGGAACTTGGTGTCGGCAAAATGCCGCTCAAGAAATTCCTGGATGCAGGCATAACCGTGGGACTCGGCACGGACAGCCTGGCAAGCGTACCAACCCTAAACATGTGGGACGAGATGAGATACGCTTATAAAATTCATCATCGAGACGGCGTTTCAGCAGAAGACATATTCAGAATCGCAACCATCGGAGGCGCGAAAGCCCTTGGCTGGGACAAGGAAATCGGCGCCCTCGAACCGGGCAGGAAGGCGGATATTATTGCCGTGCCGCTGCCGAAAAAAAATACCGGCGACCTCTATTCCGACTTGCTCAGGGAAACCAAATCCTGTATTATGACCATGGTGAACGGTAAGATTGTGTACCAAAAATAAAATATCATCCTCCCGAGCATATCAATAATAAAACGAGAAGAGACATGACGATAGGACGTATTAGAGATAAAGTTTTAGCCAACAAACGCCTTACGCGCAAAGACGGCATCGAATTGTTCAAATCGAACGACCTTCTTTCGCTCGGTCGCATGGCCACGCATGTTGCCCAACGGAAGAACGGCAAACGGGTCCATTTCGTCCAGAACATGCACATCAACCCGACAAACATCTGCGTGAATCGCTGCAAGTTTTGCGCATTTAGCCGAAGCAAGGGCGAACCGGGCGCATACGAAATGAGCATCGACGATATACTGAATAAGGCGCGGGGCGCGGGGAAAGGCGTGCGTGAGTTCCACATTGTTTCCGGTCTCCATCCCGATTTGCCGTTTTCCTGGTACCTGGACATGCTGGGAGCACTGAAAAAAGAATTTCCAAAAGTACACCTCAAGGCTTTTACCGCAGTTGAGATAGACTATCTGGCAAAACTATCCGGTCTCAGCCTTGCCAACACGCTTTTAAAACTTAAGGAAGCCGGGCTCGGTTCCCTGCCCGGCGGAGGGGCGGAGATATTCGATTCCTCGGTGCGGAACACGCTCTGCGCAGAGAAGATCAGCGGCGACCGATGGCTTGAGGTGATCAAAGCAGTTCACAAGATCGGGCTCAAATCAAACGCGACGATGCTCTACGGCCATATCGAAACGTATGAGCACAGGATCGACCATTTGATAAAACTTCGTGAGCTCCAGGATAAGACCAACGGCTTCCAGGCATTCATTCCATTAAGCTTTCACTCACAGAATACAGAGATAAAAAAATCAGCATATACAACGGGGTTAGACGATCTCAAGACCCTCGCGCTCTCACGCCTCATGCTCGACAACTTCGACCATATAAAAGCCTACTGGGTCATGCTCGGCGAAAAAATAGCACAAGTCTCTCTTAACTTCGGCGTTGATGATCTCGCCGGGACCGTGGTCGAGGAGCGGATCACCAAGGCAGCGGGCGGGACCACTGACGGCAGCATGACCAGGGATGATATCATTTACCTTATCAAGCAAGCGGGGCGAACACCGGTGGAGCGGGACACGGTGTACAACGTCGTGAAAGTTTGGAAGTAACAGGAAGTTTATAGTAAAATCTTAAACCTACGATCTATTGCTGCGAACTAAGAGCTGACCGGACACGGATGAATACGGATGAGCGCGAATTTAAAAAAGATAGCCACCAAAGTCTCGAAAGGTAAACGCGTTGAGCCTGATGAAGGTCTGAACCTGTTTCGAAATGCCGGGCTCCTGACCCTGGGTGAACTCGCAAACTCCGTGCGGAAGCGTCTCCACCCGGAACGACTCGTTACCTTTATCGTTGACAGGAACATCAACTACACGAACATTTGCGTGAATAGATGCAAATTCTGCGCATTCTACCGGGATGCGGACAGCCCTGAAGCATACATCCTGTCAAAAGAAGAAATCTTTAAAAAGATCAAGGAAACGCTTGCCCAGGGAGGCACGCAGATATTGATGCAGGGCGGCGTGCATCCTGATCTCGGGATTGAATACTTCGAAGATTTATTTTCGTCCATTAAAAGCCGCTTCACCATCCAGATACATTCACTTTCCCCTGCAGAGATTTCTTTCCTGGCCCAAAAAGGCGCTCTCAGTGTTTTGGATACGCTTAAACGTCTGAGAGCGTCCGGCTTGGACTCGATTCCCGGCGGGGGCGCCGAGATCCTCGTAGACAGAGTCAGAAAGAAAGTGAGCCCGAACAAGATCCGGTGGCGGCAGTGGGCAGAGGTGATGCGGACCGCTCAAAAAATCGGCATGCCCACGACCGCAACCATGATGTTCGGCAGCCTGGAGACAGACAAGGAAATTATCGAGCACATGGTCAGGCTCAGGGAGGTCCAGGATGAAACCGGAGGATTTACCGCCTTCATCCCCTGGACGTATCAACCCGGCAACACAGAGCTCGGAGGAAGGTCGGCAACTGCGGTTGAATACCTGAAGGTACTTGCCCTATCGCGCATCATGCTCGATAATTTCGATAACATTCAGGCTTCCTGGGTAACACAGGGCGCGAAAATCGCTCAAGTGGCGCTTGAGTTCGGCGCGAATGACTTCGGCAGCACCATGATCGAGGAAAACGTCGTCGCAGCTGCAGGTGTTTCATTCAGAATGACGAAGCAGGAGATCCTGAATGTCATCAGGGATGCGGGATATGTACCGGCGCAGCGTGACACCAGGTACAAAATCCTGGCAAGAGATGACATGCAACTGTAGCTTGAGGGCGGAGGAGAGGTGACATCTTTCAATCAGCGTGAGGACATTTTTCCTGAAGTATTTTTCTGCATGCACGATATTTCGTACTAAATTTTTTGCCAGCCGGATTATTAACTAGAAAAACATCGTTTAACTAAAGGCTTACCGGAACTTTGCACAACTGCTGTTGATAACCTGTTATTAAGTCTGTGAATATCTTTTTTTTTGATGCCCTCTTTGCTCTTAAAATGCAAATTGCACAAAAAATATACAGCAAAAATTAAACAAAAACAAATAGTTATAAAATTGTTGCTAAATTTTCCTCTGAATTCGCATCTTTAATGCGTATCGCAATCTCTTTCCCAATATAATCCGCATTTACAGCGGGAATACGCACCCTGATATAGTTATCCGTCAGCCCTGAAACCAAATTCGAGCATGCATCCGTTTTAGTTTCAACAACCATTTTTAGTTCTGCATTGATAAGACTTTTTCTAAAATCTAAATTTTTCCTCTTGCCCAGGTCCCGCAACACCTCACTACGCTCCTTTTTGACATTCGCAGACACCTGTTCTTTCATGGCAGCGGCCGCTGTTCCGGGCCGGGGAGAGTAACTGAAGACATGGAGGTGCGTTAAGGGAGAGCTTTCCACAAGACGCCTCGTATTTTCAAACTCAGCGTCCCCTTCACCGGGATAACCGACCATGATATCGGTCCCCAAAGCAACGCCGGGGACCTGCTTCGCTATCCTTTCCAGGAGCTCGAGAAAGAAACCCGAGGTGTAATTGCGCTTCATGGACCTTAAGACGCCGTCGTCGCCGCTCTGGAGTGGAATATGAAGGTGCCTGCAAAGTCCCCTTCCGAGCATGGCTATCATTTTATCGGTAAGCTCCCTCGGCTCGATCGAGCTCAGCCGAATTCTTGAATTGCCGCGCTTCTCAACAAGCTTTATCAGCAGGCTCGTAAGATCGCATTGTTCGGGAAGATCGACGCCATACGTGCCGATATGAATGCCCGTGAGTACGATCTCGGGGGAACCATCTGCTACAAGGCGATCGAAGTCCCTGATCACGTCCGTTGGAGAAACACTTCGGGAATTGCCCCGAGCAAGAGGAACAATGCAGTAGGAGCACCGGTTATTACAACCATCCTGGATTTTCAGAAATCCGCGCGTCCTCCGTCGTACGGACGTTGCCGGGGCGCTGCTCGTAATGACGGGACCACCCGAATCGAGAGAGGTCATTACCTGTTCAGGAATTTTTGACTTGTTGCTGTTGTCGACGACCAGATCTACGCCCGGGATTTTCCTTATCTCGCCCGGCTGCGTCGCGGCATAACAGCCGGTAACGACGACTTTCGCGCCGCCGCCTCGTCGTATCGTCGACTTGATCGTCTGGCGGCATTGGTAATCGCTTTTCGCGGTGACCGAGCAGGTGTTGATGATATAGACATCGGCTTCGGCATCGAACGGTACGATCGTGTTTCCCCGTGTCTCGAAATCCCGGCGCAAAAAGTCCGTTTCGTACTGGTTGATCTTGCATCCAAAGGTTGTAAAGGCTATTCGCATAACTGGCCGGTGAGAGAGCTTAATCCTGCGGAGGTTATGGTCACCCGGGCGAGCGAACCGATGAGCGAGGCAGGCGCTTCAACGTTCACCGTCTTGTTCCCCCGCGTCCTGCCGGCGAGTTTCCCGCCCTTTTTGCTGATTCCGTCCAGGAGTATTTCCTTGACCGTCCCGATCTGTTCTTTATTGATTTGACGGGATATTTCTTTCTGGAGCGTAAGGACCCGGTCAAGCCTTTTCTCCTTAATGTCTTCCGAAAGGTGGTCAGTTAACGTGAGGGCCGCAGTACCGGGCCTCTTTGAATATTTGAAAGCAAAGATGCCGTCGTAGCGCACTTCTTCAAGCAATTGCATGGTCATTTCAAAGTCTTGCTGCGTTTCTCCGGGAAACCCGACGATGATGTCCGTGGTCAAAGCAAGATCGGGGACCGCGGTTCGCAGCTTCTTTATCCTATCGAGATAGCCATCCCGCGTGTATCGCCTGTTCATGGACGAAAGAACGGCGTCTGAACCGCTCTGGACCGGCAGGTGCAGTGCTTCACAGACCTTGGGGAGATCGCGAAGAGCGGCAATCAACCTGTCCGAAAGGTCCCTGGGATGAGAAGTCATGAACCTGATCCGTTCGATGCCGTGCACGTCGTTCAGCAGCTTAAGGAGCCCTGGAAAATCAGTACGCTCTTCCAGCCCCTTGCCGTAAGAGTTCACATTCTGGCCCAGCAGCGTCACTTCCTTAAAACCCTTTTCAGCAAGCCCGCGGACCTCGGCTACGATGTCGCCTGGACAACGGGAGCGTTCCCTGCCGCGAAGATAGGGCACAACGCAGTAGGTGCAGAAATTGTCGCATCCGTACATGATGGAAACCCAGGCCTTGAGCTTATCAACGCGGGTCGCAGGGATCTGCTTGTGGTGGTACCCGGGATCCCCGGTAATGTCGACCAGCGGGGCGGTTCTCGCCTGATTCCGATCGACGAGGTTCGACAAACGTCCGATGTCCGAAGGACCGAAGATCAGATCCACGTAGGGGGCACGGGACAGGATCTGCGATCCCTCTTGCTGGGCTATACACCCTGCAACCGCGATTTTGAGCCCCGGATGGGCGATTTTCAGATCCTTCAGCCTGCCGAGCTCGCTGTAGAATTTCTGCTCCGCTTTCTCGCGAATGCTGCAGGTGTTGAAAATGATCATGTCCGCCTGTGCTGCGTCGGAAGTCGACAGGCAGCCGCGCTCTTCAAGAATGCCGGTCATCCGTTCGGAATCGTGCTCATTCATCTGGCATCCGAAGGTGATAATATGGAACGATTTCATGGCCCTATTATAATCCGCTGATAGGAGTTAGACAAGAGGTATCTCGGAAAAACCATGGAAAGAGCGGCAGAAATCGGGTCTTAGCGGGTCATGGTCAGGCGCACGACTTCCCCGCGTTTTGCCGGCAGCGCCGTGCGGGCATTCTGCCTATACATGAATATTTCGAGGGCCCCGGAACTGTTGAAAATGGCTCCGAGTTCCCCAGGCGTCGCTTCAGCATAGAATTTTTTCAGTCCCTTTATTTCTTTTCCGGCAACGGCGACCGTTGCGACGCCCGGATCCGGGCCCTCCGCCATAAAAGGCTGCACGTCCTTGAACGTGATATTCGTAATCAGGTTGCCGAAGCGGTCGATATGAACGATATGTCCTTCAATGCTGTTGCCTGCTGTTTTGGGAACCGGGATATTGAGCTTTGTGTAATCGGTAATTTCTTCCCCAAAATTACCGGAAGGAATGCCCTTGGCGAGCCAGCCCGCGACAGGAGCAAAAACGTCCCTGCCGTGAAACGTGGGGCCCGGATTCGGGAGAAAGTAATGCGTCGATGTTATGTGGTGCACCCTGATTCTCTCCGCATCCTGGTAAATGAGGCTGAACAACCCGTTGTCGGGCCCGACGAAGTAAAAGCTTTCGGTAACGACGATGATCGGCCTTCTGCCGCTGCCCACACCCGGGTCGACAACGGCAAGATGAACCGTTCCCTTTGGAAAATGGCTGTAAGCGGACCTCAGCGTAAAAGCCGCCTCCCAGATGTCCTGCGGGGTGATCTCGTTGGAAATGTCGATTATCTGCGTCTGAGGGTTTATCTTGAGGATAACCCCCTTCATGCTTGCCGCGAAGGCATCTTTGGCGCCGAAGTCGGTCGTAAGGGTTATGAGTGCGGGCATTGAATCCTCTGCTGGGACAGGATAAGCGAAAAACTGTAGGAATAATATCAGTACATGTTTGCTTTGTCAATCCAAAGCTGGAAGCCTCCTTGACAAGGCAGGTGGATGTGTTATGCTTTACTAAATTTCGTCACTACTTTGCGGGAGGTGTTTCATGAAGGGTCTCAAACTGGTTTTGCTTATGGTTCTGGTAACGGGAGTGGCAGCCGGCGCCCTCTCTGCTGCAGAAACAGCTTCCGTGGACAAAGGCAAGGCATTATTTAACGACCCCAAACTCGGGACAAACGGGAAATCCTGCAATACCTGTCATCGTGACGGGAAAGACCTCCAAAAAGCCGGGAACAAAACCGACCTTGATCAGATCGTAAATGCCTGCATTACACACTCCATCAAGGGCAAGGCCCTGGACCCTAAATCGATCGAAATGAAATCATTGCTGCTCTATATCAAAAACCTGGGCGCGAAACAACCGGCAGCAACAAAACCGTCAGTAGGATGCTGACCCACCCTTCACTCACTTCTTCTCCGTCACTTCCCTGCCCTTGAGAAAGGAAGTGACAGGATTTGTTCAACTATTCCTTCCAGTTTTTCCTCTCCGTGACGGACCGTGCCCAAAATCTTTATTTTTGATATTTCCTCGATAACAGGAGGGCTGGTTCTTTCCACGAGTCCCGCCCGCCGCTCGTCAGCATGGTTGATAATTATGCCTGCAATCGCTATGCGCCGGAGCTGAAGAGCCGAAACAGTTAAGAGTGTGTGGTTTATGGTTCCCAGGCCCGGCCTTGCCACAATTATTACGGGAAGTTTTATTGCAGAAGCGAGGTCGCCGTAGGCGTACCTGGTTGAAAGCGGTACCAGGATGCCTCCGGCGCCTTCGACGACCATGAAATCATGCCTGGCTGCAAGCGTCCGAAATGCCGAGACGATCTTTTTCGGATCAATTTTTTTTCTCGTAAGACCGGCGGCCACTGCGGGGGCGACGGGCTGTCGAAAGCGGTAGGGGTTCACGAGTTCGAGAGAGTCTTTGCACTCCGCAGCGCTCATGAGTCGGAGGGCGTCCGCAGGGAGCAATCTCCCATTGCGAAGGCGGCAGCCGCTCTCCGCCGGCTTCATCACACCCACATCTACCCCCTGCTGCCTGAGCCCCGCCGCAATTCTCTCGGCAAGGTAGGTTTTCCCAACACCCGTGTCGGTTCCGGTTATGAAAATTCCTCTGGTCATATATAGCTCATCGTTCATAGCTCCTGGCTGATGGTTACGGCTTGATCATGAGCCATGAGCTAAGAGCTGTCCGCTTGTTACAGAATCCTGCTGTCGAGATTAAAGACCTGTCCCGAGACATTGTTCATTAAAGATAGATGGTAAATAAAAGCCGCAACCTCTTTCGGGTCCGAGGGCCTGGCAAGTGAGTTTTCCTTGAGTATTCGATCAAGAACGCTTTCGGATACTGCACTCCCCATGTCCGTGGGGAGATATCCAGGCAGCACGGCATTGACCTTTACATTGAAACAACCGAACTCTTTGGCGCAGGCTTTGGTGAAACCGATGAGGCCGGCTTTTGACGCCGAGTAATTTGCCTGGCCTTCCCTGCCGTGCATTCCCGTAATTGAAGAAATATTGATGATATGGCCTTCTCGTTGCCTGCACATGACCGGAACTGCAGCTCGAACACAATGAAACGGCCCCGAGAGATTCGTTGCAATCACGTCGTCCCAGTCCTTTTCCAACATCCGGAGAAGTACGCCGTCTTTCGCCATGCCTGCGTTTTTTACCAAAATATCCACGCTACCCCATCGCTCTACTGCTTCGTTTATCATCCTGTCAACGTCAACGCGAGCCCTCACATCAGCGCGAAAGAGAAGTGCCTCCCCTCCAGAACGCGTTATCTCATCAACGACCCCAATTGCCTCCTGCTCGCGGGACAGGAAGTTCACCAGGACCTTGTCCCCCGCTCCGCCAAAACAAAGGGCGATCTCCTTGCCCAGACCGCTTGCAGCGCCGGTTACAATGACCACCCGGCTCTTTTTGGAAAGGTTCACGAGAACAAACCTTCTTCCCGCAAAGTATGAAGAACGTCGAGCGCCCTATCAATATCAGCATCACTATGGTTTGCCATGAGCGTCATCCGTATCCTGGATGTCCCCTCCGGCACCGTAGGAGGCCTGATGGCTGTTGCGAAAATGCCGGATTCGCGCAATCTGGTCCCTGCTTTGACGGCTTTTTCGGTCCCACCGATCATGAGCGGCAAGATAGGCGTTTCCGAACTCCCAATACTGATCCGGAGAGACTCGATACCTTCAACAAAACGCTTCCGGTTCCGCCAGAGCGACTCCCTCCGCCCAGGCTCACTGTCGATGATCCTCAGTGCTGCCAGCGATGCGGCACATACTGCGGGAGGCAGAGAAGTGCTGTAGATGTAGCTTCTCGAACGATTTATGAGAAAATCGATGAGGTCCTTGTTTCCCGCGACATAAGCGCCGAAGGCCCCGAGAGCTTTCCCCAGAGTTCCCATTTGTATCGGAACGCGGCCTTCCAGTCCGAAATGCTCCACCGTTCCCCTGCCTGTTTTCCCGAGAACGCCCGTGGCATGAGCATCATCAACCATGAGAAGCGCGCCGTATCTGTCTGCCAGTGCAGCAATATCCTGCAAAGGTGCAATATCACCGTCCATGCTGAAAACACCGTCAGTGACGATCAGCTTGCGCCGGGCATGGCCGTTCTCCCTGAGCAGCGTCTCGAGGTGGTTCATATCTTTATGCCGATAAACCCGGACAACTGCCCTGCTCAGGCGGCATCCATCGACAATGCTGGCGTGGTTCAGGCTGTCGCTGAAGACCACGTCGCCTTCCTGCACGAGCGCTGGAATAATTCCGGTATTTGCGGCATAACCGGAGTTGAACAGGATCGTTGCTTCGGCTTTCTTAAACGTCGCTAGCGCGTTCTCCAGTTCCTCGTGCATAGGGGATGTGCCTGATACGAGCCGGGACGCGCCGGAGCCGAACCCAAACCGTTCCATAGCCGATAACGCGGCTTCGCGGAGAGCGGGATGCTGCGAAAGGCCGAGATAGTCATTAGAGCACATGAGCAGCATGCTCCTGCCGTTGATCGTTATCCTCGGTCCATCGTATGATTCAATGACCACGGGCTTCCTGAGAAGATGATGCTGTTCCAATTGTGACAATGCGTTTTCAAACATGGTGTCTCTTTAGCGTTGAGCCAGGAGCTCAAAATAGAAGGGCAACGACATCTCTTTGTTGATTTCTCCGACAGCATTGATTAAAACGGGGTCAGTTTCCAGATAATTGATCAAGGAAGCAAGATTCAAGACTGCAGGGTCAACAAAAATTACTCTGCCGCCCTTCGGATCCTGACTTTGTTTAAGCACGGGAATGCGAACATATCCCGTAGGAAGAGATGCCACGTACCCGGCAATATAATCCGGGTCGTCTGACCAGCACAGTTCGGCAACGACAGCGGGAGCATGAGCGACTTTTGTTGCGAGGGAAAGCGCTTCACGAGTGCGATGATGTGCAAGAGAAAGCGCGGTAAGCCGTGAATCGACTGTTGCGAAAGCCTCACCGGTCCAGTCAAACCGCGAAGCCCGCACGCCCCGCTCCTGGTCAGGCTCCAGGCGTTCACCGCTCCCTGCGTCCATGATAATTGCGCCGCGCATCGCTTTGCCTGAGGGCGAAGCGCCTGCGCTGAGAAGAGTTAGCGCCTTCGTTGCTGCAAGTCCTGAAACTCCTGCGTACTCAAGGATACGGGCTGCGGCATCGCGCCCGCTGTGCATGTCGGAGACACGTATTGTCAGAACGTTAAGAGCGGTCAAATAACGTATCGGCTGATCCTGAAGACGTTCAATGTGGATCGTCACCTGATCGGGGAAACTCTCTTTCGACCTTGAGCGAGCGAGAAGGCCGCGCGCAATCTCATCGATGTTCTCAGCGCAAACGATGCGCTCGGCGCCTGAAAGATGATTGCCGCCTGCACTCGCCCGCATGCGAATATTGTAAAGATTCTCATCCGTCATGGTTTCAAGTTTCAAGCCCCAGGTCCCGGATCATCCTAAGATCGTCTTCCGGATTCAACCCCGAGGTGGTCAGATAATTGCCGATCATGAACCCGTCGGCGCCGGCCGCAAAAATCAGAGGATGGAGCCGCCCCAGAGTGGTGCCTCTGCCTGCGCAAACGCGAATTTCCTTATCAGGCAGGATCAGGCGGAACAAGGCGAGAGAATGCAATGCTTCGAGTGGTGTTATGGCCTGGAGCTCCTCAAAGGGTGTCCCCTTGATCGGCATCAGGAAATTGATGGGAACGGAATCCACGTTGATCTCGCGCAGGGTCATGGCCATCTCGATGCGGTCTTCCATGCTCTCTCCCATGCCCAGGATCCCGCCGCTGCACGTAGAAAGCCCCAGAGAACGGGCATGGCTTAAAACTTCGAGCCGCTCTCCGAAGGTATGGGTGGTACAGATTCGCGGAAAGTAGTCTTTCGACGTTTCAATGTTATGGTGAAAGCGGTGCAGCCCCGCGTGTTTCAAATACGCGAGCTGCTCCCTCGTGAGCGTGCCGAGCGTGGCGCAGGGAGACAATCCGATCTCGCGGACCCGTTCAATCCCGCGGGCGATGTTTTCCAGGTCTTCCTCGGAATTGATGCTGCGGCCGCTGGTCACAATGCAGAACCGTTTGGCTTTGTTCTTTTTCGCGCTCCTGGCTGCTTCCGTCATGCGGTCTACGGAAATAAGAGGATAAACCGGAGCGTCAGTGGAATGATGGATTGACTGGGCGCAGTACGCGCAATCCTCGCTGCAGGCGCCGGATTTTGCATTCACGATCGAACAAACATCGACCGTCTTATTGCGAAAGTGCTCACGCACCCTTCCCGCCGCGGCAAAAAGGTCCCACAAATCCACGCCCTCGGCTTGCGACAGCCCGGTAGCCGCAGCTACATCGATATGCGCGCCCTCCAAAATATCGTCCAGAACAGCCGATATCCGTTTTCTCATCCCTTTAGTCATGGATATGCTTTTACCCGATACCTGGACAGTTGTCAACCAAATTAAACATCATTGGTTAACAAGCTGATAGAGGTCGATGCAATGGTGGGGGAAAATGGGAAATGACTTTTTACGAGACTTTCAAGGATTAAGGCCGGAAATGATCGTTCTTACTTCCTGTTCCATCATTGACTGTATGGACGCGAGGGAGGCGGGATCCTTCGCCTCAAAGCGCATGACCAGGGCCGGCTGGGTATTCGATGCCCGTATGAGGCCCCACCCTTTGTCAAAAATAGCGCGCACGCCGTCAACGGTGATCACTTCTTTGGGTTTCTGAGGAAGACCATTCCCCTGGGAAAAAATTTCCTGAGCTTTTCCTACGACCTTGAACTTGATGGCGTCAGGACAGTCGAATCGTATCTCGGGAGTATTGAAGGTTTTGGGCAGATCTGCGAGCAGGTTGCTGAGCGAAGCCGCAGTGCCCTGGCTGGTCTTGAGTTTTTTCAGTATTTCGACAATGCGGCACGCGGCATAAATCGCGTCATCGTATCCGAAATAACGGTCCGCAAAGAACAAGTGGCCGCTCATTTCCCCTGCCATGGCTGCATGAACTTCCTTCATCTTTGCCTTAATCAATGAATGACCGGTCTTCCACATAATGGCATTCCCGCCGTGGGACCGGATGTCATCGTACATGACCTGTGAACACTTGACTTCGGACACGAAGACGGCGCCCGGCCTTTCGCGAAGAATGTCCCGCGAAAAGATGACCATCAATTGATCGCCCCACAGGATGCTCCCTTTTTCATCCACCACGCCGATCCTGTCCGAGTCGCCGTCAAATGCAATGCCGATATCGGCCTTCCGGGTACGCACGGTTTCGATAAGCGTGGCTAGATTTTTGGGTATCGTGGGGTCGGGATGGTGGTTCGGAAACCTTCCATCGGGCTCGGAAAAGAGCTCAATGACCTCGCATCCCATAGCGCGGATAATTTCCGGCGCTGCCAGGCCTGCAGTCCCGTTCCCGGCATCCAGAACAACCCGAAGGCGCGGCCCCTTATTCGATGTGAACAAGGTTGTGAGGTGATGTATATAATCGGGGAGAAGCGGCCGGTGTGAAATTGAGCCCCCCGCGCCATGACTTGATCTCTGACCGACATCAACAGATCCATCCATCATGATCTGCTTTATTTTTTGTATTTCTTCCCCGTAAATGGTTTCCTTGCCGACGCACAGCTTGAACCCGTTGAACTCCGACGGGTTGTGGCTGCCGGTGATCATCACTCCCGCGCCTTGCTTAAGGTGATAAAGCGAAAAGTAAAGCGTCGGCGTGGGGCAGAGGCCGATGATCGTAACGTTCAGGCCTCCTGTTGTGAGCCCTTGTACGATGTTCTCGCAAAGCCGCGCGGAGCTGACACGCGCGTCATACCCAACAGTGACGGCGCCAATGCCCTTCGGCTGGACATAGGCAGCGAAGGCCCGCCCCAGGGCCTCAATGACCGGCGGCGTAAGATCCCGGTCTGCGATGCCGCGGATGTCGTATTCTCTGAAGATTTCCGGATTGATCATGACAAAATAACCGTCCTTCTGGTGTGCTGTTATTCGCTTTTTGAGAGGGCCGGCAAAGACTTGCGCCTGCTCTGATTCTGCCTGTTGTAGTCATCATCGAAACGGATGATATCGTCTTCTTCCAGATACTCGCCGTTCTGCACTTCGATAATCTGAAGCGGGATCTTGCCGCGGTTCTCAAGCCGGTGTTTTGTGGACATGGGGATATAGGTGCTTTCATTCGGGTGCACGGCATACTCATTTTCCCCGTTCGTGACGCGAGCAGTGCCCGAAACAACGACCCAATGCTCGCTCCGGTGATAATGGAGCTGGTGGGAAAGCTTGGTTCCGGGATTAATGACGAGTCTCTTGATCTTATACCGGTCCCCGTCTTCCAAAATCGTATAAGAACCCCAGGGCCGATGGACCGTCCGGTGGATCAGGTGCTCGCTGGACTTGCGTTTTTTCAGCTCGTCGACGATTTTTTTCACATCCTGAGCTCGCTGCTTGTCGCAAACCAGCGTGGCATCCGGGGTGTCCACGACGATCACGTCCTTAAGGCCGATAGTCGCAACCAGGCGTTTTTCCGCGTAAATGATCGAGTCATGGCTGCCGATATCGATGACATTGCCGCTCACAACGTTGCCCGCGGCGTCTCGATCGGACACATCGTCGAGCGCTGTCCAACTCCCCACATCAGACCAGCCGATATCAGCAGGAATGACCGCAGCAAGCTCGGTCTTTTCCATTACCGAATAGTCGATGGAGACGGATTTCAGCCTCTTGAAAACCTGCTGGATAACCTCATTTTCCTTCTCTGTGCCGATGCTTTGCTTGATCTCCATTAATCCGCCGTACAGGGCCTGGTCGTGCTTTTTAATTTCTCCGAGAAGGACCTTCGTTTTCCAGATAAAGATGCCGCTGTTCCAGTAGTAGCCGCCGTGCTTTACGTATTCTTTGGCCTTGTCGAGGTTCGGTTTTTCAACGAATGCTTCCACGT
>DAIDTZ010000215.1 GCA_027456925.1 Nitrospirota bacterium | reverse complement strand
ATGACCACGTCACCGGTCTTGACGGCTGCGGTGATGTTCTCGAGGCCCACTGCCGCCGGGATGCCGAGTGAACGGGCGAGGATGGCCGTATGAGACGTCCTGCTCCCGGCGTCGGTGGCGAAGCCGAGGATCTTATCCTTCCGCATCACGAGCGTATCAGTGGGAGCGAGATCGTGGGCGATGATGACGGCTTCTTCCTGGATGTCCGTCAGGCTCTCCTGTTTGTGGCCGACGAGGTTCCTGAGCACGCGCTCGCCTACCTGCTCCACATCGTGTTTGCGTTCGCGGAGATACTCGTCTTCAATTGAATCGAACTTGAGCCCGATGGCGCCGATGGTCTCTTTGAGGGCGCCTTCGGCGTTCAGGAAGGATTCCTTGATCCGTTTGACGGTCCCGTCAACGAGCATCTTGTCCTCAAGCAGCATGATATGGGTTTCGAGGATGTAGAGGTGCGACTTCCCCAGCCCCTTGCTGATCCGTTTCTTGAGGTCCTCCAGCTGGGCGCGGGAAAGCTCCACGGCCTTTTTGAACCGCGCGACCTCGTCCTTGACGCTGACGTCTTCGATCCGCCGTCCCGCAACAACGATCTTGCGGCGGTCGAGCAAATAGGCCCGTCCGATCACGATTCCCGGCGAGGCGACGATCCCTCTGTATATTTTCTCGTGCATAATGATTTTCCCGTCAGTATCTTCAGCGTCACAAAATCCAGGACAGTGAACGCTGCACTCTCAGTCTATTCCTTTTCCCCAAACTTGTCGGCAAACAGCTTCTGGAGCCCGGCAACGGCCTGGTCCTCATCGTCTCCCTGCGTGACCAGAAGAACATTACTCCCCCTCGCCGCGGCAAGCATCATGATCCCCATAATGCTCTTGCCATCCACCTCCAAACCGTCCTTGCTGAAGGTAATTTTGGAAGAGTATGCGTTCGCAGTCTTGACAATCTGTGCGGCAGCCCGGGCGTGGAGGCCCAGTTTATTTTCGATTAACAGCTCTTTTTCTTTCATTAAACCACCCCTGCATAGGCCAGAGCTAAACACAAGAGTGCCAGCCCGAACATAAGTTTTATGGGAGAGCCGCCCCTCCGCAGCACGAAAACCAGGGCAAACGTCAGGACAAGTCCGGCCATCGCCGTCACAACACCCGGAACAGGGACGTGAAGCCTGAATTCCGGTCTCCATGACGGCAACATACCGATCATTCCCCCAAGGACCGTTAATGACATGATCTTGAACCGCTTGGCCCACCTCGTGAGGCTGTATCGGGCCAGAAGCATCGCTGCATCGCCGCCGCTCTGGTAGCCCCAGTACAGCATTCCCATTCTGAGGCCGACGTGCCAGATATTATAGAGCGCCAAAAACAGAAGGGGCGCCCACCATACTCCCGCCAGCAAAACCGCAGTGGCAATAAGCGCGGTCAGGGGTCTGAGCGCTCCCCAAAAAAAACTGTCGCCCATCGCTCCGAGCGGCGCCATCAAGGCCGCTTTCAGGCCTGATACATCCGCCGCCGCATTCACGCCTGTTGCGCGGTCTTCTTCGAGCCGCATGACCGCCCCCAGAATGAATGAAGCGCAGTACGGCTGCGTGTTGAAATACTCCAAATGGACCTTCAGCCGCTCTTCATATTCATTCCGGTCCGGATAAAGCTTTCGGAGCACCGGCTCGACGGCAAAAGCAAACCCCAGGGTCTGCATCCGTTCAAAGCTCCACGACGCCTGCAGCAGCAGCGCTCTCCCGAAGACTTTGAGAAAATCGGCATTCCCGATGTGTTTACGCTCGGTGTTCACTATACCTGGCCCCAATCCATCCCGCGGTCACCACTAAGAGCAAAACGATTAGTGAGGGAACAGGGATCAACAGTCCGAAGACCGCGGCAATTACAAAACCCATGAGCACAAACCGATCAAACTCCTTCATCGACAACTTACGCGCCACCAGCGCGGCGCCGACAATCGGAAGCAACTTGACGAACAGCGCCAACGCCCTATGGACCGTCCCGGGCAAGCGATCGAACAGCAAGAGCACGGCTGCCACTCCTGCCGGGACAATCACAGCGCATAAGATAAATGACTTCAGAAAAAAAACCACGAGCCCGGAAAGATGCGCCCGGGATATGGCCCGCGCCCGGTCCCCGACTGTGGATGCCGCCGCCTTCTCGATCAGTTTCGAATTCCCCGTCCGGACCAGGCTGTCGGCCCCTATCGTGAGGGGCCCTATTGCCGCAGTCAACAACAGGCTGAAGCCGATCACCGGCAGGGTGGCCCCCCCGGGCATGCCGAGAACGGCAATGCCCGTCGCCGACACGGCCCCGACTGTTGCGTTGGCAGGAACAAAGGACCCCACCGGCACATCGAGAAGCCAGATCAACTCGAGCACGCCACCGATCACAAATCCGGCCGATGCATCGCCAAGAAGCCAGCCGGTGAGCGGCCCGGCGACGATGGGCTGGGACACCATGAATTGGCCGGCCGCGGTCCTGTCAAGCCCCAAAAGCCCGCCCAGGACCGCAACACCAAGAACCGCCATTACCATGTGCATATCAAATACCTGCATATAATTTTTTTTGTTCAGAGTTCAACGTTCATAGTTCAACGTTTGAACCGCTGGCTGCTGAATTCCCCTTGCTGAACTCTGCACTTTGTACTCTGAACTATTTTTTTTTCTCTTTCACGGAACAGAGGGCGAAGATTTTTTCAAGCGGCTGCGGTCGCTGGGTCGGGACCGCCTGGACACAGATTTTGATCCCCCGTGCGGCAATCTCCTTAAGGGCATTCAGATCGTCATCATTCACCGCAAGCACGTCGATAAGCTTTCGTTTACCGGGCACATAGTGCATCCCTCCAACATTGAGGGTCCGGCATTCAAGTCCATCCCTGAGCGCCCGCAGCACATCGCTGGGATTGGAGAACAGCAGGATGGCCCGCTCAGCATCGAGCGTCTTTGCAAGCAGCTGTCCGCAGATTTCCTCCACCCGTCCGATGAAAACCTTGAGCCCTTGCGGCGCCGCCAGTTCCATGATGGTGCGCTGCTGCGTGTTCGACGCAACGGCATCGTCGGCAACAAGGATGCATGTCGCCTTCAAAAAATTCACCCAGCCCTCGACCACTTGTCCGTGAATCAAACGGTCGTCTATGCGGCTCAATACGATCATTACCCTTTCCCCCGGAGGAGGACGCCGGATCCCCGCCGGCTGCTCACTTTTTCCCTTTCAACATCTGGCTTGCAATCACGACACTCTTCTGCGCCGCTTCCTGAACAAGTTTTGCCAACTCGGGCAGCGTTTTCTCGTCACGATGATTTGCAAATTTAATAAGCATCGAAAGATTGACGCCGGTCACGACCTCGGTGGTCTCCACCAGAAAAGCCAGCGCGATGTTTGACGGAGTGCCGCCGAACATATCGGTGAACAGCATAACTCCTTTTTTTCGGTCAACCTTCTTAATGGCGGCCTGGATCTCATCCCGAAGCAGTTCCGGGGCGCTCTCCTGCTTCACACTGACAGTCGCCACCCCTGAGATTTTTCCCACAATCATCTCGGCAGCCTTCACCAGCTCAGCGCCCATATCCTCATGACACACCACCACAAGTCCAATAATGCCGCTGTCTCCTTTCGAATGAGCCTGCGGTGTTTCCGAACGCAGAGAGTACCCGGCGTCGTCCTGTTGAGATTTCAAGAGCTCCGCCGGCTCTCCAGGCAATCGCATTCTTCGGCTCGTAAAACTCCCTCAGGCTCCCATATCCCGATGCTTGACGATCACCTCGTAAC
>DAIDTZ010000214.1 GCA_027456925.1 Nitrospirota bacterium | reverse complement strand
ATATATACTTTTATCTATTACGGGAGAAAATATGTCAGTGAAATATGCCATGCTCGGCATCCTGGCGCAAAAGGATCTGCACGGTATGAACTCAAAAGCAGTTTCGATACCCCATGCCCCACGCCCTATGCCCCATGCTCTATGCTAAATTCGCATTCGAGGTGACCATGATCGAACTGAAGCATTCCAGCAAGAAGTACCAGCAGGGCGGCAGGGAAGTTCATGCATTGCGCGATGTGTCTCTCAACATCAGGAAAGGTGAATTCCTGTCCGTCATGGGTCCCTCCGGCTCAGGCAAGAGCACGCTCCTGAACCTGATCGGCGGGCTCGATCAGCCCACGAGCGGGGAGATCTTCATCGACGGACGGCCCCTGCACGGCATTTCCGACGACGAGCTTACCCTCATCAGGCGCAGGCGCGTTGGGTTCATATTCCAGTTTTTCAATCTCCTTCCGATCCTGTCTGCTGTCGAGAACGTAAGCCTGCCGCTTTTGCTCGAAGGCACTCCCTTCTCGGAAATCAGACCGAAGGCAGCGGCCCTGCTTGAGCAGATGGGGCTTGGCGAGCGCGTCGAACACCGGCCCGAGCAGCTGTCGGGCGGCGAGATGCAGCGGGTGGCGATCTGCCGCGCGCTCATTTCCAGCCCCGCTGTCCTTCTTGCCGACGAACCCACGGGCAACCTCGACTCGCACACCAGCGAAGAGATATTCCTTCTCCTGAAATCCCTGAATGAACAAGGCCAGACGATCGTGATGGTGACTCATGATCCCAAGGCAGCTGCCTACGGCACGCGGATCATAACGCTCAAAGACGGGGCCCTGTCCGAAGATATATCAATCGGAGGAAATCTCACGGAGGCGCTTTCCTATGAATAAGAAGTTCAAAGTTCGGAGTTCAACGTTCAATGTTCAGTTTTTACCGTCAGGCGTAAGGGTTTCAGGTTCCGCCCCAGCTCTGGACCCTGGACTCCGGACTCCGAACCGGTCGCATCTCACGCTCAAGGTCGTTCTTACCTTGTTGATTGCAATGTGTATACTTATGGCTGTTGACGTCCATGCTTTGTCCGGCCGCGAGGTCTACGAAAAGGTCCACGAGGTGAGTTTAAAGGCGCTGGATCATAAGATCGAAATGACGATGGTCCTGTTTGACAAGGGCGGCGGTAAACGCACCCGTACGCTCACGTCCTACAGCAAAAAATCCGGTCCCGATGGATACAAGGCGCTTGCCGTGTTCAAGAGCCCGCCGGACCTCAAAAACGTCGGGTTCCTGGTTCACGCTCGTACGTTTTCCGATCGTGATCTCTGGGCCTACTTCCCTGAGTACAAACGCGTGCGGCGGATCGCGACGAATTCGCAGGACGATTCCTTCTTCGGGTCCGACCTTTCCTACGATGATTTCACCGGCCCGCCGAACCTCGACGATTTCAAGTTCAGCATTCTGAAAGAAGAGGATGTGGAAGGAAAACCGTGTTATGTAGTTGAAGTGACTCCGAAGACGCACAGGAAGTATACGAAGTATATTTCATGGGTGGCAAAAGACCTTTGGATCCAGCTCAAAATAGATTACTACCAGGACAATGGGATCTACCGCTCAGGAGTTTTTCAGGACGTCCGGATGATCGACAACATCCCCACGCCGTTCCAGAGCAGGATGGAGAACGGAAAAACCAATCACCGGACAGAGCTCACGATCCAGAGCATC
>DAIDTZ010000213.1 GCA_027456925.1 Nitrospirota bacterium | reverse complement strand
GGGCGATTTCCTGGGCCAGCTTGCGAGTCTCCTCGCGAAAATTCGGCACGCCGGGCGACTTCGGATTCAACTCCTGTGCAACGGCGAACCCGAGCCTGGCGATATCATCAGGGGCTGCACGGTACGTTCTTGTTGCGATGTCGTCGAGCTTTGTGCCTGCTGCTGATGCAATATAGAGCGGTCCGGCGGCGTTCTGGACGGCATTGCGGACAGCGTTATCGTCCCATGCCGGAATGCGTATTTTCTCCGTCAGTTCTCTCGGCCTGTTCCGGACGGACTGGCGCAGTGCCAGATCGAGCAAGGGGGCCGTGTTCGTGAGGTCTTCGCCCAGGACCAGGACCGCATCAGCCGTTTCGACGTCGTGGAGAGAAGGCGTGCGCGCAGGCCCGTTCTGAAGGATATCGATGATGAGCGAAGTCAGTTTGTGCTCCTGTGCAGACATGCCGGAATAGAAATTTTCCGGGCCGACGAGCTCACGAAGGGCGAAGTTTGCTTCGAGCGAAGCGCGGGGCGAACCGATGCCGATGATTCCCTTGCTGTCCGCGATGATAGTGCTGATGTGTTTCAAGGCCGATTCTTTTTCAATCGGCTTCTGTTCAGCTTGTCCGGTTTCGCACCACAGGGGTTTCCTGATCCTTCGGCCGCTGTTTACGAATTCATAGCCGAACCGTCCGCGGTCGCAGAGGAAATAACCGTTCACCTCATGGTTGTAACGGTTCAGTATTCTCCGGAGGCTTCCGTACCGCTCGCCGGGAATGGTGTTGCAGCCCAGGCCGCAAAGGACGCAGATCGACGGGGCGGTCTGCAGGTCCCACTTGCGGGTGTAGTGCTGCTTCAGCGTCTTGTCCGTGAACACGCCGGTGGGGCAGACCTCAACCAGGTTTCCGCTGAATTCGCTTTCGAGCGTACCGTCCTCATGTCTGCCGAAATAAACATAGTCGTGGGAAGCGAAGACATCGAAATCCCTGCCGCCTGCGTAGTCCCGGTAGAACCTGACGCAGCGGTAGCAGGCGATGCAGCGGTTCATTTCGTGGTTAATGAACGGGCCGAGGTCCTGGTTCCGGTGCGTGCGCTTCTTGAACCGCGTCCTGCGGTAATTATGGCCGGTCATGACCGTCATGTCCTGGAGGTGGCACTCGCCGCCTTCGTCGCAGACCGGGCAGTCATGGGGGTGGTTGAGCATGAGCCATTCGATGACGCTTGAACGGAACGCCTTTGCCTCGGGGTCGTTGATCGAGACGCGCAAACCCTCGGCCACCGGCGTCATGCAGGACATCACGATCCTGCCGCGGGTGTCCTTGTCGTCTTTGAACTGCTTTACCGCGCACTGACGGCAGGCGCCCACGGAATGCATGGCCGGGTGCCAGCAGAAGTAAGGGAGGTCGAAGCCCAGGGACAGGCAGGCCTGCAGGAGGTTCTGGCCTTCCTTGACTTGATGGGGCTGGTTGTCGATGAAGATCGTGATCATATTATGCTGGTATCAGCCACTGAGACACGGAGGCTCAGAGTGGCAACCGAAAACCGTAAAGGATGAATTTAGAATTCGTTAAATTCATTGATGAGTGAATCCCGCGACTTGCAATCCCCCGGCTCCTGCCGGGGGTAATGCGCCGTAGTCCGCGGGAGGTCGCGTTGTTAAAGGGAGCCTCCGGCTCCTGCCGGAGGGGGCTCCACTCTTTTGCCCTGTTTCCTCTGCGTCCTCAGGCGGTAAATTGCTTTTGTGCTTTGCTCCGCGTCTCAGTGCCTCTGTGGCTGAAGCTCATTTCCACGGGCACTTCTTATCCCGTATATGTTTTTCAAAATCCTCCCGGAAATACTTTATCGCGCTCTGGAGCGGCTCGACCGCTCCGGGGGCCAGCGCGCAGAACGTGTTCCCCGGTCCCAGCAATTTGCAATGTTGTTCGAGGATCTCGATATCACCCGG
>DAIDTZ010000212.1 GCA_027456925.1 Nitrospirota bacterium | reverse complement strand
AAATAATGGTAATATCAACTTAATTTTGCAGGTTCTGCCGCCCTTTCCGGACTCGCGGCTTGACCGGGCACGCGGCCAAGCTTGACAAAGTGCGTTCATTCACGGTATGCTGGCTCATTCGGGAATTTGTGCAATACCCTTCCCGGAAACTGCAATTTCATCTTGAGGAGTTTGTAATGGCTTTATTGGACAGGCTTGAAAGAAAGTTCCGCCGCTATGCTGTTCCGAACGTCACCCTCTATCTCATTCTTGGGCAAGTGCTCTTCTTTGTCTTCGTTCTGTCGGGCCGCTTCATCCTGGAACGGGTCGTACTCATTCCCGACCGCGTTCTCGCCGGAGAATGGTGGCGACTCATCACGTTCCTGTTCATCCCGCCCATGACGAACCCCATATTCGCGTTCTTCGCCTGGTACCTGTTCTACCTCATGGGCAATGCTCTCGAGGGACATTGGGGGGCGTTCCGGTACAATGTGTACCTGCTCGTCGGGTATCTCGTGACCGTGGGAGTGACGTTCCTGTTTCCCTTCTCCATTGCGACAAACATCTTTATCGCCGGATCGGTCTTCCTGGCTTTCGCCTTCCTCTATCCCGACTTTCAGCTCTACATTTTTTTCATCATTCCGGTGAAAATAAAATGGCTGGCGCTCCTCACCTGGATCGGCTATGCCTACCAGGTGATCGTGGGTTCCTGGAGCACGCGCCTGCTCGTCCTTGCTTCGATCAGCAATTTTTTTCTCTTCTTCGGAAAAGATATTTACTGGAGGATGAAAACCGGAAACAGGAAAATGGTGTTCCAGGCAAAGCAGTACTCAACCGGCCGGGAGCCCTTCCACAAATGCGCGGTCTGCGGCAAAACCGATATATCGGACCCGCAGATGGAGTTCCGTTACTGCACCGACTGCGGCGGACTCGGATACTGCAAAGACCACATCTTCAACCATGAACATGTAAAAAAGACGTCCTGAAGGATTCGAACGAGGGGGGATTTCATCTCTACGCTATTTCCGTTGAAAAAACTGTTTTACCGCGGCGCGGACGCAGGGTTCGAATACCGGCCGAGGATTTAGAGTCGGCTTCTATTTTCCCGGGCTTGACTTTTTCCCCGTGCCTCCGCGTCTCTGTGGTGATATTTCGCCTTTTTACTTTTTTACGTAATGAATCGTAATCTCTTTACGATTTCGCCGATTCAGAAATCAACTCCCAGATTCCGGGCGACCTCGATCGCCGATGTCACAGCATCTTCATGCAGACCGAACCCGAAGTGACTGCCGCAATAATAGGTGTTCCTCGTGCCGTTCAAAGACGGCAGTTCCTTTACCGTCGGGCAGGACTGGAAATCAAACAGGGGGGTCCTGAAAACCTTTTCGAATACGATATGATCTTTCTCGATCGGGAAATTCGGATGCTGCGTACTGATGAGGTCGCATGTTTCCGGTACGTTGGGCAACGCCCACAGAGAGCCGCTGACGGAAGTTTCGACGTACCTGCCCTTCTTTCTGTAGAGAAACGTGTAGCCTTCCATCAGTTCCCTTTTGGGAAAGTGTGAATGATCGCGGTGGACGATGATCGTTCCCTCGGTGTATTTCCAGGCCCCCAACAGCCGCTTCTCATCATCAGTCGGTTGGTCCAGAAGTGCCAGCGCTTGATCGGCATTACAGGCGAAAACGACCTTGTCGAACCGCATCTCCCGCCCGTCTTTCATGAAGACCCTAACCCCGTCATTCTCTCTCAGGACGGACTTGACGTGCGCATTCAGCATGATTCTCTCCCGGTAAGGGGCGGACAGGGCCTGCACATAGCTCTTCGTCCCATTCTTCGCAAAATGGACGGAAAACAAAGCTTTGGGAGCCGCCAGATCGCTGTGTTTTTTTAATTTTTCTATGAAGAAGCCGGCGGGAGCATCCAGGACATCATCGCAGTTCATGGAAGATATCAGACACAAAGAGGTTACAAAGATCAACTTTGCGTCCACGTGCAACTCGGGGACCTTCTTTAAAGCATCTTCGACGGTCAGACCGGCAAGGTCTCCCCGCTTCAATAACGTCTGGGCTCGGCGCAAACCTCGTGCGAGCTGCAGAATGCTACGAACACGATCCGGTCTTAGTATTTCAAAATTTTGGGCGAGCAGCCCTTTGATCCCGGGCGTCAGATATATTCCTGTTTTCGTATCCAGATCAAAAAAACTCGCGCCCAGGCCGGACCAGCCGGGGGAATGCCTCCGGAAGGAACTAATGGTTTCGACGTTCAATTTCCTGAAAAGTCTGAAAAGATTTTTGTAAGAGCATCTGCCAAAAACCGCAGCGGCAATATCCACTTCCGCGCCTTCAGACGTCGTCAACGTATACGCATTGCCGCCAAGCTTCCCGGATTTTTCGAACAAGGTGATGTCGTACTTCCCGGAGAGCAAATATGCCGCTGTTAAGCCCGCTACCCCTCCGCCGATGATCGCTATCTTTTTATTTTGCATGCTCACAAGGCATATTATATCGTAAATAGAGCCAGAAGAGGCGGCAATAATTATTAAATATCCATAGCACGAGAATAATGGATTATCAATAGGTCAGCGAAAATATAGTCTTGACGCCATCATGGGGTATCAATATAATCATTTAAAATAACTGATCCGGAAATTCGTAATAGATATCCTGGCATGAACGATTTCATTGAACAGCCCATTAACGGAGTGCTCGATCTCCACACGTTTCAGCCTGGAGAGGTGAAGGGCCTCGTGCCGGAGTATCTTGCTGAATGCCGAAAGCGCGGCATTCTCCAGGTGCGCATTATTCACGGGAAAGGAACCGGTACGCTGCGACGAATTGTTCAGGAAATCCTCGAAAAGCTGCCTTATGTGAAATCTTTTCGTACAGCCGAAGAAGGGGCCGGTGGATGGGGCGCTACGATCGTTGAGCTTCGGGGCGTGATTCGCACAACCGAAGAAAAGGAAAAGGCAGGGTAGCAGTCCCCTGCTTTACGACGCAGATAACGAATATCTCGTGGGTATCTTCAGCCGCTGTCCGATCCTCAGTAACCTTCCGGAACGGAGGTTGTTCGCCTCAAGAATTCTTCGGGTGCTGGTCCGGTAGCGGAGCGCTATGAGAGACAACGTTTCGCCGCGCCTGACACGATGGACAACAAATTCCACCTTCGGCGGCGACCATTTGGGTATTGTATCGATGCTGGCAAGCACTACTGCAGCTTTTCCAAGAGGAACCTTGAGCGCATAGGGCGTATTGGGAGTGGCAGCGCGGCGCAGTTCGGGGTTTAACGCACTAAGATCATCAAACTCAATGCCCAGTTTATTCGCCATGGCGCTTAACTTAACCGGCCTCTCGATCGTCACCGTTTCACAGGACAGGGGCTTGTCAGGCTCATCCAGCGTAAATCCATACTTCGCCGGATCGTTAATAATTGCCAATACAGCGAGGAAGCGCGGGAAATACCGCGCCGTTTCCTGCGGAAGCCGTTCGTAGAAATCCCAGAAATTGTCAAGGTAATCGGCCTTCTGCTCTCTTATCACTCGCGCCACAGCTCCCTCACCGCAATTGTACGCGGCGAGGACCGTTGCCCAATCTCCGAACATCTGATGAAGCTCTTTAAAGTAAGCGATGGCCGCGGCCGTGGATTTCTCCGGATCGAGTCGTTCGTCGATCCAGTCGTTTCTTTTCAGCCCGAACTTGTATCCTGTCGAGGGGATGAATTGCCACAGCCCGAACGCGCGCGACCGGGACAATGCCCGTACTTTGAATCCGCTTTCAATGAGCGGCAGCCATGAAAGCTCCTCGGGAAGGCCCGCTTCCTTCAAGGCCTTCACCATTTCGCCGCGGTACCTGCCGGACCGTTTATAGGATTCCAGAAAGAAATCCCGTTCCTGGGTCTGAAACGATTGTATTTCGCGCGTCACATGATCGTTCACCACCATGGGGATCGCATTATAGCTTCCCTTGACGGTCGTCTGGCGGGAAGCGTACATCTCCATGATCCTTTTGGAGATCATGAACCGGAGGTCGTCCTTTTGCTGGGAGAGCTTGGGGTTGTTCGGGACCTTCAAAATAAGGGCATAGGCCTGATCCAGGGATTCGACTGCCTTGTCCATATCGTTATCTTCCCAATATCCTTGCGCCGTATCGGTCAGTTCCAGCGCCGTATCGAGAAGCGCCTGATCATCGTCGACAGGTTCCTTTTTCACAGAGGGGGAATTTTTGTCATTTTGCTTTGACGCAGCGATATCCGAAGGAGCCGAATCATTCGCGTCCTGGCCGGCCCCGACGAACGAGGATACGCTCTCGTCGGTAGACACTGCGTTCAGAGGGAGTTGGTCGTCAGAAAGGGCATGAGTCTCGCTCTCCTGCGAAGGCAGTGATTTATACGCACAGCCGGAGAACAGCATTGAAACTGAGCAGAACAGGGTCAGCGCCGGAAATAGTGAATGCGGTAATCTCATAATTAGTCCGCATAATAAACGAAGAGGAATGAAAAAGCAAATCAAATTCTCCTATAGTCGATCTTTTATTTCGTCCCTGCAGAATGAACAATGGCCAATTGACAGGGACCGGCCTCAGGCATTATAGTAAGAATGTATTTAAAGTCCGATTGCTCATCCTGTGAAGTGACACTTCCGATCGGAGAGACAAGTCATGCCGAGAGCATCTTTGAAAAAGGTCATACGCAATCTCGCTTTGATCATACTGCTCTCCTCCGTCGCTTCTTGCGCAGGACCCCGGCCCGATCATGCGTACAAGCTTCCCGAACGAAAAAGCAAGCCCTCCATAAACATTCTAAAACTGGAAAAAGCGATACACAGCCTGATCAATAACGAACGGCAACGGAACGGTTTGCCCCCGATGGCCTGGGATGATGCGCTTGCAAAAATCGCCAGAAAACACAGCAAGGACATGTCAAAAAGAAATTACTTTGACCATTATTCTCCGGAGGGCCGCGATTTTGTGTATCGGTATCAACGCGACGGTTACCACTGTTCCATCCATGTGGGTCGCACCATCCACATGGGCGCAGAAAACATAGCGCTGAATAACCTCTATGACTCGGTAACGACGATCAATGGGAAGGCTTTTTATGACTGGAATCCGCAAGACAAAATAGCCGCAACAACAGTCCAAGGATGGATGAATAGCCCCGGTCACCGGAAAAACATTCTCGAACCCTATTGGAAAAATGAAGGTATCGGACTGTTCATTGGACCGGATGGCAAAGTGTACATAACCCAGAACTTTTGCTGATCCTACCCCTTCCAGGCGATAAAATCCATTTCAACAGCTACATCCTTCGGCAGCCGGGAAACTTCGACCGTGGCCCGGGCAGGCGGGTCAGTCGGAAAATACCCTCCATAGACTTCGTTTACAGCGGCGAAATTAGCCATGCTCTTAAGGTAGATCGTCGACTTAATAATGTCTGACATAGTGCCTCCTGCCGCGGCGAGAACAGCCCTTGCGTTTTCCAGCACAAGTTTCACCTGCTCTTTAATGTCCCCCT
>DAIDTZ010000211.1 GCA_027456925.1 Nitrospirota bacterium | reverse complement strand
TTCGACCACTTTGATCCCACGGAACCGCTTGTGTTCAGGGACAAGGTGCTGCTGATAAAGCACCCAAAGGAACGTATCAACTCCAGCCAGCGCGAACGGGCCCGCTTTTAGAGGAAGAGCTTCGGGACGCTGCCGCGCAAGGTTGAATTTGCGGACAACGGGACTTTCGAATTCGGCAATACGCGCATTCGCTTTTCATCTGCGGTGCCCCACGGCCCGAGCGCAAAGGTCGGGTGGGTGGTGGAGGTTTCCATCCGGGAGGGCGACAGGTGTTTTCTCTTCACGTCGGACGTTCAGGGCGCGGGCCTGCCGGAGCACGTTGCGTTCATCCGTTCGGAAAATCCCGATATGCTCTACCTTGACGGGCCGCTGACCTATATGATGGGACAGACGTTCAGCCAGGACGATCTCCGCGCTTCGTTGAAGAACATCGGCGGCCTGCTCGAAACGACGCGCCTTCGTACGATCCTCATGGATCATCACCTGACCCGGGACCCGGGCTGGAATGATGCGATCAGGGAAGTCCGCGCGTCAGCGGAAAAGAACGGCAAGAGACTTGTGACCGCCGCAGGTTTCCTGGGCAAAGCGGATGAAATGCTCGAAGCGCATCGCAGACAGCTCTTCGCCTGGAACCCGGACATGCCTGAGACGGCGATGGAGCGAAGCAGGAATTTTCAGCTTGTTAAGGAACTGGGAAAAAAATAATTGTACCGCGATGTGCATTCCGCCTGATCCTAAAAAGAGCATTTAACCAGGGATTAACACGGATAAACACCGTTGATTCAAAGTCCTAAGACAAAAACAAGGAGCGCCAATCGGGTGAAACTCCCGTTCGAGATAAGTTGTTGATTTAAGGCCTTAACCGTGTTCATCCGTGGTTCCAACTGCCGTTTGTAGCTGATGTAAACTTACCCGCCTGCGAACGACACAGGGACCCGCGAAAACACTTGTTTTTCCCGCCCCCCCTGTTTATAATACAAGTTCCGGTTTGTTTTAAGTTTCGACAGCCCGATGCGGAGGTTTTGTTTATGCCCAATTATGAGTATGAATGCAAAAGTTGCGGAGGACGTTTCGAGGTTATTCAGAAATTCAGCGATCCCGTGCTCACCGTCTGTAAACTGTGCAATGCAGAGAATATACGCAAACTCTTATCGCCGACGTCCTTTGTGCTGAAGGGGAGCGGCTGGTATGCGACGGATTATCCTTCGCAGGACAGGAAAGCAGCAACCAAGACGGAAAAACCAAAAGAAGAGGCGAAGCCGGCAGCGGGTTGTGCCTCAGGCTGCTGTGCGGGCGCCTGCCCTCCCAAGGGCTGAGCCTTGAGAGAACCCGTCCACGTCCATATCCCTTTTCCCAAGCTGAAGGATTTCTTTGAGATGATCCGGCTCCGCCGCTATGATCTCGAAATCTATTTTTCGGCGGCGGTGCTTGATCAGATCGAGAAACCCGATCTGGAGAGCCTGATCGAGCGGTTCGACTGGAACCCGGCCCTTTCGCTTCATGCGCCGTTCATGGACCTGAACCCCGGCGCAATGGATCCCATGGTGCGGTCGGTAACGCAGGTCCGTTTTCGCCAGCTCCTGAACATTGCCGCCATCCTCAGGCCGCGTGCGGTCGTGTTTCATGCCGCCTACGACAAATGGCGTTACAGCGGGCGCAAGGATGTCTGGCTCGAAAACAGCATCGAAATCTGGCAAAAGGTCATGGAAACGGCTTCGAAGATCGGGCTGCGGGTGGCCATCGAGAACGTGTTCGACGACGACCCTGAAGCGCTCCGAATGCTCATTGAGAAGATCAACAGCCCGGACTTCGGGTTCTGTTTTGATACGGGCCATTTTAACCTCTTTTCCTCGGTGCCGATGGAGCGATGGTTCGAGGCCCTCGGCCGCCACCTCATTGAAGTGCATTTGCACGATAACGACGGGAAGGCAGACTCGCACTGGGCGATCGGACGGGGGAACATTGATTTCCAGAAGTTCTTCGGGCTGATGAAGGTCCATGCGCCGGTGCCGGTCTTTACGATCGAGGCGCATGACAAGGACGATATCGAAGCCAGTCTGGCGCGCTTGAAGACCCTCGGAGAGCAAGAAGAACGATTATCTTAGGGGCGCTGTTCCGGCCTTCTGCTTTGGGTGCCTTCAGAACGCTTCAGCCGCCGGGGGATGATTACCTTGACACTCACGAACCGTTCGCATAGACTATTACCTATGAAAAAATTTCACTGTTTCCTCACCCTCATCCTTCTTTTGACCGCCTGTGCTCCGCTATCGGCCCGCGCACCGGAAACCCCGATTGGATCCGTCACCCCCGATGTCCAAGCCAAGGCCGACGCCGATTATCACTTTATGGTGGGCAGCATCCTCGAACAGGATGGCCGCTTAGACGAGGCCATGAAAGAATACGAGCAGTCGTACCGTCTCGACCCGAACTCAGCGGAGATCGCCCTCTCCCTTGCGGGGCTCTCGATGCGAAGGGGACAGCTCGACCAGGCGACGCTGTATGCGCAGAAAGCCGCCGAGCTTCAACCCGACAAGGCGCAGACGCTCATGCTGCTGGCGGGCATTTACACGGTCAAGAAACAATATGATGATGCGATCAGCACCTATCGCCGGGTGATCGCTCTTGACCCGAAGCAGGAGGACGCCTATATTTATCTCGGGTCGCTCCTGGCCTCCCTCAAACGGTATGACGAAGCCGTCGAAACGCTCCGGTCCCTGGGAAAGGCCGTTCCCACATCCCTCATGTCCCCCTATTACCTCGGCAGGATATACCTGGAGCGGCAGATGTATCCTGAGGCGCTGGCTGAGTTCAACCGTGCGGTTGCACTCAAGGATGACTTTGAACCCGCCTATACCAGCATCGGGTTCGTCTACGAGCTGATGGACAAGATGCCCGAGGCAATCGAGTCGTACAAAAAGGCCGTGGCCCTTAATCCCCAGAACGTCGAGATCATTCAGCATATCGGCCAGTTGTACATCCAGCAGAATGCGCTTGATGACGCTCTGGAGCAGTTTAAACAGGTGGTTTCTCTCGATCCCCAAAACTATGATGCCTATACCAAGATAGGACTTATCTATACCGAGCAGAAGAAATACGAACAGGCCGTGGAGGCTTTCAGGAAAGTCGCGCTGGCGGTCCCGAATGACCTCAAGGTGAAGCGGTACCTTGCCTCGACGCTCGTTGCCGCGAACCATTACGACGAGGCGCTTGAGGAATATAAAGCCATCCTCGCGGCGGCGCCCCAGGACATTGATTCGCTTCTGCAGATTTCTTACCTCTATGCGCAGATGGGGAAGGCCGACCAGGCCATCCCGCTCCTGAAAAAGGCCCTTGCGGAACAGCCCGGAAAAGCAGAACTCTATCTGTATCTTGCAAATGCCTATATGGATGGAGAAAAGTATCAAAAAGCCGTCGACACCCTGAAGCAGGGGATCCAGATGGCGCCGGACCGCGACGATCTGCAGTTCAGTCTTGCCGTGGCCTACGAAAAACTGGGGAAGCGCGACGAGATGATCGCAGCGCTTAAGAAATCGATCGAGCTGAAGCCCGAGAACGCCGATGCGCTCAATTACCTGGGATATACCTATGCCGAGAAGGGCGAAAAGCTGGACGAAGCAATTCAGCTGATCAAACGGGCGCTCCTGATCAAGCCGGACAACGCGTATATCCTCGACAGCCTTGCCTGGGCTTATTATCAAAAGGGCATGCTGGAAGAGGCGTCCGGGGTCATGCAAAAGGCAATGACAAAAGCGGCGAAGGACGACCCCGTGATGCATGAACACTATGGCGATATTTTACTGAAGATGTCCAAGAAGGACAAGGCCAGAGAACAGTGGCTCAAATCACTGGAACTGGACCCGAAAAACCAGGCACTCCGCGAGAAGTTTAAAGCAGCGGGTTTTGGAAATCCCGATGAATTGCTTAAAGATGTGAAATCGACGAAAAAAGGCAAGAAGTGAAAACGTCCCGACTCATCGTTCTTGTCGTCATTCCCTTCCTCTTTTTTTCCTGTTTTCCGAAAAAACCGGAGACTCCTTTGACGGCTGTTCCGGCCGGGCCGCTGCTCCAGGCGCTGGAGCGGCACCGGCAGTCCTTTGTCAGCCTCAAGGCAGTGGCGCGGGTTGAAATCATTAAACGGGGCCGGAGGCGGGCGCTCGATACCGTCGGCATTGTCATCGATGGCCAGAAACGGTTCAGGATGGAAGCCTATGGGCCGCTTGGCCAATCGATCATGGCAATTGTCTGGGATGGGCAGGACGTTCTGCTTCGGATGCCCGGGGAGGACAGGGTCACCCGGACAGGACCTGCCGGTCTGGGTAGGCTCCTCGGCAAGGGGCTGGAGGCACCCGATCTCTGCGCGGTGCTCTCGGGGAACATTCCTGACGCGGCTCTGTCCTCATCCGCGACGCTGCGGTGTGGACAGGAAAGTGACTGCACACTTGAATTGCGCTCTGATGATGTGGTCAGGCGTGTTCTGCTCCGGTATCCGGCGGCTGGTTCGGATCAGGAACCCCGGGTCCTGTCGGAGGAGCTGTACCGGGCGGGTAAACTTGTGTATGACGCCCGTTTCGAGCGGATGCAGGAAATATCCCATTACCGTCTGCCGATCAGCATCGTGATCGAGAACCCGGACAAGAAGGTGCTGCTCACGATCCAGTACACCGACGTCGAGGTCAACACTCCGATCAGCGAGGAGTCGTTCGTGCTGGGCAATGAGTCGGGCGGGAAAAACCACGGGCAATAGCGGCCCTTTCCCCACCAAAAGGGAATGACGATTTTTTCACGGGCCGGCGAAAAATCATGAAGAGAAGAGGGATAATATATAGAGAGGAAGGAGTGCGATGAATTCGATCACGCTTCGATCTCCGGCAAAAATCAATCTCTGCTTGTCGGTGCTCGGCAAACGACCGGACGGGTACCATGAGGTGGAGATGATGATGCAGATGGTGGGCCTTTACGACGAGGTCACGGTCGCTCCCGGCAAAAGGGGTATAGAGCTTAGCTGCTCTAGCGATGCCGGCTTGGTGCCCGGAGGAGAGGGCAATATTGCCTGGCAGGCAGCAGCAGAGTTGTTGAAAGCGACAGGCAGAACCGACTGTCTCGACATTGCAATACGAAAAAAGATTCCTGTTGCTGCGGGACTTGCAGGAGGAAGCGGAAATGCAGCAGCTGTTCTTGTTGCTGCAAACAGGCTGCTCGGCACAGGGTTTGGGAGGGACCGTCTGGCTGAAATCGGGACAAATATTGGCATGGATGTTCCCTTTTTCTTTTTCGGGCCCACGGCCATCGCACGGGGAAGGGGCGAAATTCTGACCCCGCTCCCTCCAGCGCCTGCCTGCTGGGTATTATTGGTCAACCCGGGGTTTGGGACTTCAACAGCCTGGGTATACAAAAACTTAAATTTGAGGTTGACAAAGAAAGTTGACTGTACTAAAATTGCAAGGCTTACGGTCCGAAACATCGCCGAAGGGCTCCATAATGACCTGGAGCCCGTGACCGCATCCGCTCATCCGGAAATCGGCAGGATCGAAGAAGCCTTATTGGCCCAGGGATCTCTCGGCGTACGCATGAGCGGGAGCGGGCCGACGGTCTTCGGCATCTTCGAGGCCGAAGCCGCTTGCCGTGCTGCCGCAAAAAACCTCTCCGGATACGGGTGGCGCCTCTACCCGGCGGAGACATTGACCGAATCGCCGTTTACGGAGTATCTCTAGGAAAAGAGGACACCGTCGGTCTGATGGTGTGCACCTCCGTACATAATTCGCGTGTCAACCATGAGGGGGGGTAGCATATGGAAGTCACAGAGGTGAGGGTATTTCCGGTCAATAACGAAGAGCGGCTCAAGGCGTATGCGACTATAACGATCGATAACGTTTTCTTAATTCGGGACCTGCGCGTCATTAATGGGAATGCGGGACTGTTCGTGGCTATGCCGAGCCGCAAGATGAAAGACGGAACGTTCAAGGACATCGCCCATCCGCTGAACAGCGAGACAAGACAGATGATCGAAAAGAAGGTTCTTGCCGAATACGAGCGCGAATTGGCGAATCCCACAAAGAGAGAACAGGCGCCAAAAGAGCCAGAAGCACAGTAATAGCTCCAGGTTTCAGTACCGCCGATTCTGCGTCTTACGCAAAGGGATAGGCACCCGCCTATCCTTTTGATGTTTCTTTAGGCAGTCATGTTTGCCGTACAAGCAGGCTTCATTCGGGGATCGTCTAATGGTAGGACAGAGGCCTTTGAAGCCTTTAATCGGGGTTCGACTCCCTGCCCCCGAACCAGAATTCGCGAGGATGAGGTTCTCATGGTAAAATTGAGAGGGCAAGAGATAAAAGTATTCAGCGGCAACGCCAATACGGCATTGGCCAAGGAGATCTGCCAGCGGATGAACCTCCCGTTGGGGAACGCCGTCGTCTGCAAATTCAGCGACGGCGAGATCAATGTCCAGATCGTGGACAATGTCCGCGGCATGGACGTATTCGTGGTGCAGCCCACGTCGAGCCCGGTGAACCGGCACCTCATGGAACTGCTCATCATGATCGACGCGCTGAAGAGGGCGTCGGCGTCCAGGATCACGGCCGTATTGCCTTACTACGGGTACAGCAGGCAGGACCGGAAGGTCCAGCCCCGGGTCCCTATCACGTCGAAGCTTGTAGCCGACCTGATTACCGCGGCGGGCGCGAACCGGGTGTTGACCATGGACCTGCACGCCGGCCAGATTCAGGGGTTCTTTAACATCCCCGTTGATAACCTCTTCGCTGCGCCGGTCCTGCTGGAATATATCCGGGAGAAGAAATTCACGAACCTCACGGTGGTCTCGCCCGATGCGGGCGGCGTGGAGCGAGCACGGGCGTTTGCCAAGCGCTTGAATGCGGCACTCGCCATCATCGACAAGCGGCGCGACAAACCGAACGAAGCGCAGGTCATGCACATCATCGGCGACGTCAAGGGCCGCGACTGCCTGCTGCTGGATGACATGGTTGACACGGCCGGCACTCTGACCGAAGGAGCGGCAGCGCTCCGGGCGAATGGCGCAGGGTCCATCAGCGCAGCCTGTTCCCATGCGGTGCTTTCGGGTCCGGCGATCCAGCGCATCAACGACTCGACGCTTGACGAGCTTATTACCACGAACACAATCGCCCTGGACAGCAAACAGCAGCAATGCAAAAAGCTGACGGTCCTCTCTGTGGCGCTGATCCTCTCGGAAGCGATCACGCGTATTCACGAGGAGACGTCGCTCAGCTCCCTTTTTGTGTAAAGAACAAAACAGTTTAAACCGTTTAAACTGATCAAGCCGTTTAAACGGCGTTTATCAACGGAGGAGAAATGGAAAAGATAGCATTAACAGCACAGGTCAGGGAAAAGGCGGGCAAGGGAGTTGCCAGGGGCCTGAGGCGGAACCAAATGGTGCCGGCAGTACTGTACAGCCACGGCAAGTCCATGCCCATCTCGATGGGCAATAAGGATGTGACAAAAATCCTCAACACCGAGGGCGGCGAGCATGCGCTCATCAACCTCAAGCTCGAGGGCGGCAAGGGCGGCGCCGACAAATTGGCGCTCATCAAGGATTACCAGATCGATCCGAGGAACGGCGCCCTCATTCATGTCGACCTCATGGAAGTCGCAATGAACGAAAAGGTGAAGATTCCGGTGGCCGTCCATCTGACCGGAGCGTCCATCGGCGTGAAGGAAGGCGGTATCCTTCAGCACGGAGTGCGCGAGGTCGAGGTGGAGTGCCTCCCGAACCAGATCCCGGAGCATCTCGAGGTCAACATCTCGGAACTTAAGGTCAACGAATCGCTCCATGTGAGAGACATCAAAATGGCAGAGGGCGTCAAGATCCTTACCGATGGCGACGCGACGGTCGTGACCATTCAACCGCCGATTTCCGATGCGAAGCTTGAGGAAATGCTGGCTGCTGCGCCGGTTGCGGCAACGGAGGGCGGTGAGCCCGAACTGGTCAAAAAGCCCAAGAAAGAGGGCGAAGCTGGTGCAGCTGCTCCGGCCGCCGAGGCCAAGGGTGGTGCGGCAGGCGCCGCGAAAGAGGCCGCTCCCAAGAAGGAAGCCGCTCCCAAGAAATAAGAACTCGCGTGCTGTCCTCCGGGGATTGAATGAATATCGTCGTCGGGCTCGGCAACCCGGGCCGAAAGTACGAACACACGCGGCACAACGCAGGTTTCATGACTGTTGATCAATGTGCTAAAGGCCTGAGCGTGGATATCGCTCAGGAAAAGTACAATGCACTTATCGGCAGGGCCCGGATTGACAGCCAGGAAGTCATTCTGGCCAAGCCGCAGACATACATGAACGACAGCGGCAGGGCAGTCGGCGCTATTATCAGGAGCGTCTATGCCGATGTTGCCGACCTCGTTGTGATCCATGACGAGCTTGATCTTCCCTTCGGGGCCGTTCGGATAAAGATCGGCGGCGGTCATGGCGGCCATAATGGACTTCGTTCCATCATTGAGCATGTCGGGTCATCGGACTTTGTCCGGGTCCGCGTTGGGGTTGGAAGGCCTGGGCCGGGTGTGGACGCTGCTGATTACGTATTGAGTCCGTTCCCTGCCGAAGAGCGGCAAGCCCTGCCGGACGTAATCGCACGTGCGGCTGCGGCAGTTCAGGCGATTGTCCAGGAAGGCCCCACACGGGCCATGAATATGTTCAATCAAAAGTAAATGATCAGAAGCCCGGACCTGAAGGGACTCTTCCGACAGCTCCGGGTTTTTTGTTGCTAAAATAGACGCGGATTAGCCACAGATGAACACGGATAAATAAGAATTATATTTTTTCCTTTTCTTAACCCTGTTCATCCGTGGTTATTTCGGTTTTGGATATAAAGAAGGAGTTTTACCATGGGTTTTAACTGCGGCATCGTAGGACTTCCCAATGTAGGTAAGTCCACCATTTTCAACGCGCTTACCTCCGCGGGAGCGCAAGCGTCAAACTATCCTTTTACAACCATCGATCCGAACGTGGGAGTGGTGGACATGCCCGACGAGCGGCTCGACAAACTCGCCGGGATCTACGTGCCCAAGAAACTTACGCCTACCAGCATGGAGTTCGTCGATATCGCCGGATTGGTAAAGGGCGCGGCCCAGGGCGAGGGTCTGGGGAACAAATTCCTAGCGAATATCCGCGAAGTGGACGCGATCGCGCACGTGGTGCGCTGTTTCGAGGACCCGAACGTCATCCATGTCGCTGGGAAGGTGGATCCCAAGACGGACATCGAAGTGATTGAGGCCGAGCTCATGCTTGCGGACCTCGATGCCATCGAAAAGCGGCTGTACAAGGCTGAGAAGATGGTCAAGACCGGGGACAAGAAGGCTGTTGAGGAAGTTGATTTCATGAGGCGGCTTAAGGACATGCTTGGGAAAGGCGAGCCGATCCGCCGTGCCTCTCATTCCGAAGAGGAAACCTCCTGGCTCAGGGGTTACGCACTGTTGTCCGCCAAGCCCGTGCTCTACGTGGCGAACGTTGCAGAGGACATGGCAGGCAAGCCGAACCCTCTGGTGGATGCGGTAAAAGAAATCGCCGAAGCGGAAGGCGCAAAGGTCGTTGTCATTTCCGGCCAGGTGGAAGGCGAGATCGCGCAACTCCCGAAGGAAGAGCGCAAGGACTACCTTGCCGGCATGGGGCTCAAGGAATCGGGCCTCGACCGCATGATCCGCGCGGGCTATGACCTTCTTGGCCTCGTCACCTACTTTACTGCCGGTAAGGACGAAGTGCGGGCCTGGACCATCACCAAAGGCACCAAGGCGCCGCAGGCCGCCGGCAAAATTCATACGGATTTCGAAAAGGGTTTTATCCGCGCCGAGGTCTTTCACTACGACGATTTGATGAAACTGAAGACCGAACAGGCAGTGAAGGCAGCGGGGCTGCTTCGCTCCGAAGGCAAGGAATATGTTGTAAAGGACGGGGACATCATGCTGTTCCGTTTTAACGTGTAATCTCTCCGTCGTTGTCCGCAGAACGACGGCTGTTCAGGCGTGTGTTTCTTCAAGACGCGACTATTTTTATCCTTGGGGAGGCAGTTGGGGCTTTTTTGTCGACTGCCTGAATGGACCTCGTTCCAAGGTCTGTTCAAGGGTAGTTAGTGGGTATGCTTAGTCCCTGCGCACTGAAGGCATTATATTGTGTGGGGAATTTCCAGGTCCACCCGGGCGCCGCTGTCAAAGGAGACGGTCATTGTTCCCCCCAGTTCCACGGCCCGCTTCCGCATGTTCGCTAAGCCGCGGCCGGAACCGCCGGCTTGCCCGCAGCCGATCCCATTGTCCTGGATCGAGAGCTGAAGCCCGCTTGTGGCAATTCTGAGCTTGGCCGAGACAGAAGTGGCTTTCGCATGCTTGATGACGTTTGTGATCGTTTCCTTGAATATCTTGAACAGGCAGACACAGAGCAAGCTGCCGGGTTGCGTGATGTTCTGATCGTCAATCGAGGTCTCGAACGTAAAGACGATGTTGTGCGGCTCAAGCAGGCTGGTTCCCTGGTTCCTGATCTCCGCCGCGAGGGTGCGCCAGTTCAACTCGCCGGTGTCGAGGCTCCGCATGAAGCTTCGGATCTCGGAAACCCCGTCACGGGACAACCGAGAAATGGTGGCAAGCGTGCTCTTGACGCTGGCGAGATCGTTTGATTGCTGTGCCATTTCCGACAGAATGCTGATGTTCGTGGTAATGCCGCCGACGCCGTCATGGAGCTCCATCAGCATGTGCTCTTTTTCCGCGAGGTGCCGCTGCTCTTCCCTGATCCTCTCCTCGTAGAGCTTCACTTTATCCTCTTCCGCCTGCTTCCTATCCGTAATGTCGAAGAGCGTTGCGATAACTGCGGGTGACCCGGCATAATCGATGAACCCGGTGGTCGTCGTGGCCCACCGTTCCTCTCCGTTTTTGGTTAAGACCTTGAATTCGTAGGCTACAGGAGCAGTTCGCACCGAAATCCGCGCCCGGCCCCGTTCCCGCACCAGTTCCCGGTACTCGGGATGCACGATCTCCCAGAAATCCATGTTCCGCAGCTCGTCGTGGGTAAAGCCGGTGATCGTCTGCACAGCATGGTTGGCGTATAAAAACCGGCCGCCCCTGTGGATAATGATGGAAGCTGTCGTTGTATCCGCCAGAGTCCGGAATATTCCCTCGCTTTCTTTCAGGGATTGCACGGCCTTGTCCACGGCCTCGTTCAATTGCCCTTTTTCCATGGCATGTTTTTGCTGCTCCATTTTCTGCATGCGTCTGGTCTGCAGGAATTCCTTCCGCGTATAGAGTTCCCGCTGATAGTTTGCGAACATGCCGAGCAGGTTTGCAGATATATAAAAAAAGTTGTCGGTCAAAAAGACCCGGAGCGGCATATGGCTCATGACGAGCGCCGAGAGCTCATAAAGACCGATAATGGACCAGGATACGACTGTCGCATAGAGGAACCTCAACTTGAAGGACGTATAGGCGCACATGAAGACCAGCAGGAGCCCGGCAAAATGAAAATAGGGGGCAGTCTTGCTTGTGAGGGCAATCAATGCGACAATGCCCCCCCCGCCCACAAGAACGAGGAAAGAGACCGAGATTTGCTGATACGTCCTGAAATGCCGGGAATAGGACAGGGCAAGCACAAACAAGACGGTAGGAATAACGATAGCGAACCGGATGAACCACGCCTGGTATTTGACCTCGGGAGTGACCCATGCGTCCAGGATGGCAAAGAACGCATAGACCAGTCCTGTGACGGCCAAGTTGATCCGAAGCTGCTTCAGGTCCTTGTGAAACGACTCCTCCTGATAGACCTGTTCTATATCAGCAGGAAACTGCAGTCGGTATTTATCGATTAATACCTCTTCCATAAGGACAGTCCTTCCTGCCGCCAAAACAGCTGATCTTTTCTTAGCGGCTCCGCCTATGAGTATAGGAGAACCGGTGCTTCTCCGTCAAGTGAATATTCCGCTCATTCTTGCAGCAACCGCCATTTTGTCCCTGAAACGCCATGCCTGCCGCGCAGACAGTAATAGCACGGCCTGCGCGAGAGAACTCTTGTAAGATGCGTCAAATGTATTCATGTGTATTCATGGGAATTGAAGTCTCTGCGCTCGCCCTCTGGGACCTGTCAGGACTTGACAACGCGGCCATTCGTGCTAGTTTTAAATCAAACGTTCAGAGAGGAGACATGCTATGGCGAAAATAGAAAAAAAGTGCAAAGAGGTCCTGGACAAAACGGAATGGATCGCAATCGCGACAGTGGGCGCTGACGGACCTCACCTGGCCGGCACGTGGGGGGAGTACGTCAAGGCACTCGGCATGGTCAATGACGATACGCTTTTTGTGCCCATTGGCGGATACCAGAAGACGGAGGACAATCTTGAAATGAACAGCAGGATAGAGCTGCTTTGCGGCACCAGGCAGGTCCAGGGAAATCACGGTCCGGGAAAGGGGTGCAGGATCAGGGGAACGGGTAAAATCCAGAAGAATGGAGAAAAATTCGAGGAAGTAAAGAAAAAATTTCCCTGGGCAAGAGGAGTCCTGATTATCAGAGCTGAGGAGGTCTACGAACAACTCTAGACTGAAAAACATTCCTGCCCTATCTGTGAACGTCGGAAAACAGCGGAAATCGGCTCCATCCTGTTCAGCGTTGATTTCTGTGCTGCGCCTGTCGCACGTTACAATGAAAGACCGGCAGTCAGCCTTTCCCCGATCTGCCGAAGCCGACGTATTCCCTTGATCTCGGCGAACGAACGCGGCAGCACTGCTACACGCTGCTTTCCTGCTAGTACTTTCAGCTGTTCAATATAGGTTGATTGCATTTTTTGAAGGGCCCTCAATGACGGCGAATCAGCTTGTTCAATCACGCAGTTGATGATCAAGCCGAGGATTGGAAGCTGGTATTCCTTGAGGGTGGCTGCCATCCTTCCAACCTGGTTCACCACGAGCGCTTCTGGGTTTGCCACGATAATGAACGCTGACGTATCGCGGATGAAGCGCGCGATTTTCTCCGATAGCGCGATCCATTCGTCCATGATGCCGGAAATAGGCCGTTTGCCGATGAGCTGCTTGCCGATCCTGTCGAGTCCTTCAAAGACCTTGGCTCCGGCCCGAAGATGCTTCCTGATGTTCCTCGGCATGTCCAGGAGGTTCAGCGTCTCTCCCGCCGGAGCGGTGTCCCAGACGATTCGCTCGTACCCTCTGGTGTTCGCCATATCCACGATGATATCGAGCATGGTTTCTTCCCGCAACGACGGCGCTGATCCGATATAGTCGAGAAGCTGGTGACGGGATGCCCTGTCGAGCGCATCGACATCGACGAGCTGCGCCAGAATATCATAGAAGTCCCGTCCAAAGCGCTCTTTCCAGTGATTCATTATGGCGTCCTGGCTGATCTCGTAAGCGTCGAGGTCTTTGCTCACCTTTGTGACATTGTCTCCAATCGTGCACTCGAAAATGTCCGACAACGAGGGGGAAAGGTCCGAAGTGATGATGAGTGTCCTCTGGCCCCGGACGGCGAACTGCGCTGCTATCGCGGCAGAGCACGTTGTTTTGCCGACACCGCCCTTGCCGCCGACCAGAAGCACGGGCTGGGGAGATGCTGCATCGGGCCTCTGTAGGACTCCATTCATCTTAGTTATATAATAGCATAATGAGCGAAATCCCGGAAAATCCATATTCTTGTCGGATGGTTATTGCTCTGCTGATATTACAGGGCTGCCCTGGCGACAAGGGAAAGGAAATTCCTTGGAGAAAGCGTTTGCGAAGATCATCTTGAGAAAAAAAGGGGCAGAGTAAAAATAACAGGATAATGCAGAAACAGCATGCAATGGTTTAGAGGGGAGTTGTTGCGATGCGACTATCGGCGGTTCTCGAGCGAAAGATCGCAAGCCGGCGACGAGGGCCGACAAGATGCGGGAGAAAACGGCCTTACGTCGTGTCGTTGTGAACGACTTTTTGCAGCGCATCCTTGTTGATATAGTATATCCTGCTGTCGGTTTTCACGTTCAGAAATTTTACCTGCAGGTTGAGACAGTCTGAAAGGCGGGCTTTTTCCGCCGGCACCTCGGCCACGAGTTTGCCGCTGACGGACTCTCCGTCACCGAAAAGGGCGTTCACGGGAATGGACAGCATGGGCCGTGAAGAAAAGTAATTGACAACGGGATTCACGGGTAAGGCCACCTCAACATACTTCACGTTCTTTTTGCTGATGAACTCGGTGGACTTGCTGTTGACCTTCAGCGGGAAGAACGTGTTATCGTTTTCCAGAAATGCGGTCACCTTCTGATGGTTGGAGGTATCATTCGAAACATACTCGAGAAAGATCTCGCCTTTCAGTGCAGCTCCCGTTTCGAGCCGGACCGTGACCTCCTGCCGGTCTTTCGGGATTGCAAATGCAGCATTTCCGTTCATCCGGTCACTCTCCCCGCATCCTAGATATCGATGTTCCCCGTAAGATTCAACGTAATTGCTTTGGATTTAAGCATAGTTACGAAACCCGACTTGTCAATCGCCTTGATGTAAGCTTCTTCCGGAGAAACTTGTTTTTCGAGAACGAGCTTAAACAAGGCATCGTTCAGAACAACCATGCCCTGGCCTTTTGCCGTTTGCATGATGGAGGGTATCTGGAAAATTTTCCCCTCGCGGATGAGGTTTGAGACTGCACTGGTCACGAAGAGGATCTCCATGGCCGCCATTCTGCCTTTGGTGATCTTTTTGCAAAGCGTTTGGGAAAGGACCCCTTTGAGAGAGCTTGCGAGCATGGTCCGGATCTGAGATTGACGGTCTGCGGGAAACTGATCGATGATCCTGTCCACCGTCGAGGCCGCCGTGGTGGTATGGAGCGTGCCGAACACGAGGTGCCCCGTTTCCGCGGTCTCAATGGCGATGGCGATGGTCTCGAGATCGCGCATTTCTCCGACTAATACGATATCGGGGTCTTCGCGCAGGGCGGCCCTGAGCGCATTCGAGAAGGTCTTGGTGTGAACATGCACCTCCCGCTGGTTGATGAGGCAACTCTTTCGCTCGTGAACGAATTCGATCGGATCTTCGATCGTGATAATGTGGTCTTTCCGGTGCCGGTTGATGTAGTCAATGAGGGCGCAGAGCGTCGTGGACTTGCCGGAGCCGGTGGGGCCCGTGACCAGGACCAGCCCCTTGCTCAGGGAGCACAGATCAAGCACTTCCTTGGAGAGGCCGAGCTTTTCGGCGGTCACGATCTCCATGGGAATCTGACGGAATACAGCGCCGATGCCAAACCGGTCCAGGAAGATGTTCACCCGAAACCGCGCAAGGCCGGGAATCTCATGGGCATAGTCGGTATCGCTCAGTTCCTCGAATTGGGCCGTGTTATGGGGCGGCATGATCGCGTAAATCAGCTTTTTCAAGCGGTCCGGCGAAATGACGGTCTGGTTCGGGAGCTCCTGCATGTCGCCATGGAGCCGTATGAGCGGTTTGTGGTTGGCGGTGAGGTGAAGGTCCGATGCGCCCAGCTGGAACATTATTCGGAGCAGGCTGTTGATCTCCGGTTCTGCCCCGGCACGTATCGCCGACTTCGGCGCCATCTCTGGTTCGGAGGAGATCACCTCGACGATGTCCTCATCTTCTCCATCAGTTTCGGCAACAGCCAGCCGTTCCGGCTTCGCTGCGTCAGCGAGGCAAATAACGCCTCGCACCTGCTCTCCCTGGGCCAGGAAGGATACGGTGTAACGTTTGACTCCAAGAGCGTACTCGAAGGTCGCAGGTTTTTTCTGCCCGATGCTCTGCTTTTGACCGGCAGGAGCGAGATCGGCAAGCAGCGCGATGATCTGGAGAGAAGTAAGCTGCTGGTTGACCATGACCTTGAGGCCGGCGGCCGATCTCATCATGGGTTCCTTCTGAGATTCCAGGAGGAGTTCCTGCGCTGGTTGGATTCTTTCGATTAACTTGTCGAGCTGGCCCATCCGGTCCTCTCCTCATTTCTTGTTGTGAAATTATAACCGTTGGAAAGACATGTATGCCGTCGCCTGATATCGGTTAATCAAGGGAACACGAATGAGTTGTTGCCGAAAAAAAATCTCTTGGAGAACGGAAGAATTCCGACATAATCCGGTACGTTTCGTGACTGACAACCCTACGAGTCTCCTAAGCCGGACAATTCATGCATAAGAGCTTTGACGGAAAGTATTTTATCGATACGCGAAGCATTTGTTCCGACCGTATAGAGCGGCTCTTCCTCATTGGAATTGTACCCACTGGAACTCAGGAGGCCGTTGCAAATGCAGAAGTAGTCCTTGTTGTCTTCTTTGGCGGGGCAGATGGTATATTTGCCGTCTGCATCCTTCATGAGCACGTAGCCTTTATCGCACTTGGGCTGCCTGCGTCGGCTGAGGGACGAAACATACATGGGAGACTGTTTTATGACGCGGAACGGCAGGCCGCAGGGCGAACCCGGACGGTGCGCAACGACAATATCTTCCTCTTTCGCCCGGACGACCGCTTCCTTGTATGCCTGGGTTGCGCTGCTTTCCGTGGTGGCGAGGAACCGCGTCCCCATCTGAACGCCGTCGGCTCCTTTGGCCAGGTATGCAACGATGTCGCCATGGGTGTAAATTCCGCCGGCAACGATGACGGGGAAGTCGCCGAACTTCATTGCCATCTCCTTGACAGGAGGCAGCAAATTCTCGAGTTTATTGCACTCCAAGTCGACCTGGTCGATCCGGAATCCCAAGTGTCCGCCGGCAAGAGGCCCTTCGAGCACAACAGCATCGGGACGGTAGCCGAGTTTTTCCCATTTTTTACAAATAATGTCGAGCGCCCTGGCTGAGGAAACAATGGGAACCAGTGCCGTGTCCTTGGGCGGATGGATGGCGGGGAGCGTGAGCGGCAGGCCTGCTCCGGAAATAATAGCATCAGCCCCCGCGTCTATGGCGCCCTTTACCGATTCCGTAAAGTCCCTGGCGAGAGCACCCATGATATTGATACCGACAAAACCGTTTTTTATCTTCGCTAGGGAAATCTCCTCTTTGATAGCTTCATAGATAGATACTTTTTTGCCTGTTCTCTTAGTCACGAGGCGGTCTATGCAGGCACTGGAAACGATACCGAGTCCTCCTTCGCCTGCAACGGCTTTCGCAAGCGGATGGAGCGAGACCCCAACACCCCTCCAACCTTGAATAATAGGTAGTTTTATCTGTTTTCCTTTTATAGTAAGCGGCTTCAATCTTGTTTCTGTTTTCAAATCGCCCCCTTGGCATATTCAATACAGATCGACTGCTGTCAACATCTGCATCAAAATTGGTGCATCGTGGATTCCACCCGGAACAGCAGTGAAAAAATCTCAATTATTATACCATACTAAAAAACCATATACAACCATAAGTTGGGCATTGTAGGGAGAGAAGAGCGGAAAGGGAAGGTTGACAATTTTATCTCAGTGTGAGATTATCCTTCGCGTATGAAAATTGTCCGCGGCATGAAAAGCATCACTGAACGTTTCCCGAGTCCGGTGCTCACCCTCGGGAATTTCGACGGTGTGCACCTGGGACACCAGGCGATATTTAAAAAAGTTGTTGAACGGGCTCGTACGATCGGCGGTACGAGTATCGCGTTCACGTTCGAGCCCCATCCGCTCAAAGTGCTTGCCCCTGAACGCTCTCCGAAACTGCTGAATACCTTCCACGGCAAAATGAAGCTTCTTGCCGCATCCTGTATTGATGTTGTAATCTGTGCAAATTTTACGCGAGCTTTTGCCGAGCAGCACCCTGAGGATTTCGCCCGCAGCGTTCTGCACGAACAGCTGGGCGTTCGCGAGGTCTATGTCGGTTATGATTACGCTTTCGGCAAGGGCCGAGAGGGAAGCATCGACTCTTTGAAAGAATCGGGCCGGGCCTGCGGGTTTGAAGTCGGCGTAGTGGAAGCCGTCCAGGTGAGAGGCATTGTCGTCAGCAGTTCGGTGATCCGTGAGCTTATTTCAAACGGCAGGGTAGACGACGCGGCGAAGCTTCTTGGCCGGGACTATATGCTGGAAGGCGAGGTTATTCACGGTTCGCATCGGGGGCACACGCTCGGCTTTCCAACGGCGAACCTGCGAACTGCCAACGAACTGCTCCCCGGCTACGGCGTATATGCTGTGCGGGCTTCCGTGGACGACCGGTGGTTGGACGGCGTCGCTTCCATCGGCGTAAGGCCGACCTTTGATGCCGGCTCCGTTTCCATCGAGGTCTTCTTGCTTGACTTCGACGGAGATCTCTACGGCAGGAAAATGGACGTTTCGTTCATCAAACAGCTTCGAGGAGAAAGGAAGTTCCCTGATGCAAATGCGCTTGTAGCACAAGTGCGAAAGGATGTTGAAGAGGCAAAAAAAATTCTCTGCAGTCGCTAACCCCTGAAGCAACCGTTCTTTATTCTCGTTATGCTCCTTACTTTTTTTCTTACGACTCGCACTAAATGCATCACATCTGGTCTTTGTTCTTTTCCGACGGGGAGATTATCCTAGACTTCGCTTCTGTTTCCAGGAAGTTCAGTATTGCATGGATCTTATTCTGGAGCCTGATGAGGGCCTGGTCGACGGCAAGATCTTTTTCTTTCTCTCCCAGACGCATGTATTCTTCAGCTTTTTCTGCTGTTTTGGCGCTCACATTCCAAATGGCTGTCATTTTTTTCTTCCATAACAGCTTGCTCCTCCCTTTTCCCGGATTGCGACCTAATGCTATGTCACGTCAGTGTCGACTGAGTGTCTTCCTTCCATCCGTGTGAAGGGTGGCGCTTGCCTAGGCGCTGCGACATAAAAAACCAGCTTTTTCTTGACTGAAAAAATGATTCCCTTTATACTGCCGCCTGGATGTTCTGCTTCGTTGCGTCTGAGAAGGATGAAAACATCGGGCCAGTTGTTATTTCGCGCTGCCTCGACCCGCAGGACTGATAAATAGAGAACCTGGTAAAGCTCTGCCGAAAAGCAAAAGACCGAAGAAGGGGGTGATGATGATGGCATGTGGAACCCGTTGCGGAGCAAAGAAAGCAGTAAAGAAAAAAGCTGTTAAAAAGAAAGCAACAAAGAAAAAATAAAACACATGCATTAAAGGCGGGCAGCTTTAGCCCGCCTTTTTCTCTGCGACTTTTCAACCTTTTTACTTGTACCTGTCGAGAAGGTCCTGCATTGCCACGTCCCTGTCTGTCTCTTTTCTCAGCAATCATATTGCGTTATCAGCTTGAAGTTATGAGACTGCTTGCCGGTACTGTCAATTGAATATTGAATTGACTTTTATGGCGGGCTATGATAGATACAGCACCTGTACATTTATGCGGAGTGTCGGTGAAGACTGCGGTAATTATTCTCTTTCACGGGAGCAGGGCAGAGGGGGCCGGTGACGTCGTGCGACGTATCACTTCCGAGGTCCGACAGCGAGGCGGTTATGACCTCGTGGAAGAAGCATTTCTTCAACATGCAAAGCCCGCTCTTCAGGATGCCATTCAACGGTGTGTTGAACTGCAGGCAGAAAAAGTCCTGATCGTGCCCTTCTTTCTGCAATTGGGGATGCACGTCACGGCTGATATCCCGGCGATGGTACAAGAAGCGCGAGAACGCTACCGGAAGACGACGATTATTTCGACGAACGCCGTTGGTTTGCATCCTCTCATGGTGGATATTGTGCTGGATTTGGCGGAACAAGCGAAGCGAAAAAACCGCTGACCGCGAGCAGGGCGAAGCACCGCAGGATGATGCTATATCGCACACGCAAGATTTTTCCGCATCCTCTGTCTGCTTCGATGAATCCCGCAACTTGCAATCCCCCGGTCCCCTGCACTGCAGGGAGTAACGCGCCGTATCCCGCGCGAGGTCGCGTTGTTATGTATAAAGAGACTCCGGCTCCTGCCGGAGGGCTCCACTAAAGAGGTTTTGCAGATATGCTCCCAGCGCAAGAACAACTGGAAATTATAAAACGCGGCGCCGTAGAGGTCATCGTTGAGGCAGACCTCTTGAAAAAACTGGAGAAGTCCGTTGCCAGCGGAAAACCTCTCCGGGTCAAGGCCGGGTTTGACCCCACTGCGCCGGACATTCACCTAGGTCATTCAGTCCTGCTCAATAAGATGCGACAGTTTCAGGAACTGGGGCACGAGGTCATTTTTTTGATCGGGGACTTTACCGGTATGATCGGCGACCCGACGGGCAAGTCCGAGACGAGAAAGCACCTTTCCCGGGACGAGGTGCTGGAAAACGCGAAGACCTACCAAGCGCAGATCTACAAAATTCTGGACCCGGAAAAGACCACCATCGTTTTTAACAGCGAATGGATGTCCAGAATGAATGCAGCAGATCTTATCCAGCTGGCAGCGAAACAGACCGTCGCGCGTATGTTGGAGCGCGAGGATTTTAAAAAACGGTATGAATCCCAGTTGCCGATCAGTATTCATGAGTTCCTCTACCCCTTGATACAGGGCTACGATTCGGTGGCGCTGAAGGCAGATGTGGAACTGGGCGGTACCGACCAGAAGTTCAATTTGCTCGTTGGCCGGGAACTCCAGAAAGAATACGGCCAGGAGCCGCAGTCCATCGTTATGATGCCCCTCCTCGAAGGTTTGGATGGCGTGAACAAGATGAGCAAGAGCCTCGGGAACTACATCGGCATCAGTGATCCGGCGAAAGAGATTTTCGGAAAAGTGATGTCTGTAAGCGATGATCTTATGCTGCGCTATTACGAATTGGTCAGTGCCGTATCACTCGATGGGCTGGAAACGCTCAAGGAAGACGTCAAATCCGGTGTTCTTCACCCCATGGAGGCGAAGAAGCGATTGGCTTCAGAATTGGCGGACCGTTTCTGTGCACCGGGAGAAGGCGCGAAGGCACGTGAGGATTTTGAAAAAGTCTTCAGTAAAAAGAATCTTCCTGAAGATATGCCTGTTGTTGAGATCGCATGGGAAGGCGAGAACATGAAGCTGGTAAAGATCATGGCTCTTGCCGGTGTCGCGAAAAGCAACTCCGAGGCGCGCAGGTTGGTACAGCAGGGCGCCGTAGAGGTCGACCAGCAGCCGATGAAGGACGTGGAAGCATTGCTGCCTGTATCGGGAAGCTATATTCTGCGGGTCGGCAAGAAGCGGTTCGTGAAGATAAGGCCGAAGAGATAAAATTGTCTTGACAGCCGCGAAAAAATTCTTGACACGTGATGGGCTTTCTGTTACATTGCGCCTTCGTTCGATGGAACCGCCAAGTACCTGGGGTTCATCGAAAGAGTAAATAGGATCAAGTAGAGAAAAGTCTTGACAGGCGATTTGGTTTCTGATACATTGCGCCCTCGTTCATCGGTAAACCTCGGGCAAAACCTCGAAGTTCAGCAGATACCAGACGAGCATTTACAAGCAGCAAAAAATCTTTCATAACTGAATAAAAGTTCTTGACAAAATGAGTTGATTTAGATATTATCATTATTCTGCAAACCACACATGGTCTTTGAAAACTAAATAGGTGCAGTAAATTCCAAACGGCTTTTTCGGAAGCTTTTGGAACGGCGGGTTTTAAGAAACAAACAGTCAAATTACTTTTGAGCAGCATTGCTTAAAGGATCAGATTTTTTTGGAGAGTTTGATCCTGGCTCAGAACGAACGCTGGCGGCGTGCCTAACACATGCAAGTCGAACGAGAAGTACGTAGCAATACGTATTGTAAAGTGGCGCACGGGTGAGTAACACGTGGGTAATCTGCCCTTGAGTTTGGGATAACCCCGCGAAAGCGGGGCTAATACCGAATAAGACCACGGGGACCAAAGTCTCTGAGGTAAAAGATGGCCTCTATTTATAAGCTATCACTTGAGGATGAGCCCGCGGCCCATTAGCTAGTTGGTAGGGTAACGGCCTACCAAGGCTATGATGGGTAGCTGGTCTGAGAGGACGATCAGCCACACTGGAACTGAGACACGGTCCAGACTCCTACGGGAGGCAGCAGTGGGGAATATTGCGCAATGGGCGAAAGCCTGACGCAGCAACGCCGCGTGGGGGATGAAGGTTCTCGGATTGTAAACCCCTTTCGACCGGAACGAATCTCCTCTTGGTAAATAATCAGGAGGATCGACGGTACCGGGAGAAGAAGCCACGGCTAACTCTGTGCCAGCAGCCGCGGTAAGACAGAGGTGGCGAGCGTTGTTCGGATTTATTGGGCGTAAAGCGAACGCAGGCGGTTTGGTAAGTCAGAGGTGAAAGTCCACAGCTTAACTGTGGCACTGCCTTTGATACTGCCTTTCTTGAGTAGAGTAGGGGGAAGCGGAATTCCGAGTGTAGAGGTGAAATTCGTAGATATTCGGAGGAACACCGGTGGCGAAGGCGGCTTCCTGGACTCTAACTGACGCTCATGTTCGAAAGCGTGGGTAGCAAACAGGATTAGATACCCTGGTAGTCCACGCCCTAAACGATGGGCACTAGGTGTGGGAGGTATCGACCCCTTCCGTGCCGCAGCTAACGCATTAAGTGCCCCGCCTGGGGAGTACGGCCGCAAGGTTGAAACTCAAAGGAATTGACGGGGGCCCGCACAAGCGGTGGTGCATGTGGTTTAATTCGACGCAACGCGAAGAACCTTACCTAGGCTTGACATCCCTGGAATCCCCTTGAAAGAGGGGAGTGCCCGCAAGGGAGCCAGGAGACAGGTGCTGCATGGCTGTCGTCAGCTCGTGTCGTGAGATGTTGGGTTAAGTCCCGCAACGAGCGCAACCCTCACCCTCAGTTGCCACCGGGTAATGCCGGGCACTCAGAGGGAACTGCCCAGGATAACTGGGAGGAAGGTGGGGATGACGTCAAGTCCTCATGGCCTTTATGCCTAGGGCTACACACGTGCAACAATGGCCGGTACAAAGGGTCGCAATCCCGCGAGGGGGAGCCAATCCCAGAAAACCGGTCTCAGTTCGGATTGGAGTCTGCAACTCGACTCCATGAAGTCGGAATCGCTAGTAATCGCGGATCAGAACGCCGCGGTGAATACGTTCCCGGGCCTTGTACACACCGCCCGTCACACCACGAAAGCCTATTGTACCTTAAGTCGCTGCGTCAACCGCAAGGAGACAGGCGCCCACGGTATGATCGGTGATTGGGGTGAAGTCGTAACAAGGTAGCCGTAGGAGAACCTGCGGCTGGATCACCTCCTTTCTAAGGATGCCTTGAGGTCTTCGGATCTCACATCTCTAGGTCGTTCCGCCAGCACCTATTTAGTTTTGAAGGACCATGAGCGCTGCTCAGGGCTATAGGCATTGGCTCAGAGCTTTACCCCTGGGAAAAGTCCTGAGCCTAAAGAGAAGTGAAAACGGGCCTATAGCTCAGTTGGTTAGAGCGCACCCCTGATAAGGGTGAGGTCGGTAGTTCGACTCTACCTAGGCCCACCAGTACAGCAATTAATAATTAATAATTATTAATTCGTAATTGTAGTTATCGGGGGCTGTAGCTCAGCTGGGAGAGCACCTGCTTTGCAAGCAGGGGGTCAGCGGTTCGATCCCGCTCAGCTCCACCAAAAATGGTTCGAAACTTAAAATTCAACATTCAAATATTTTGAGTATTGAATTTTGAATTTTGATTTCCTAAGCGTAAGCTTGGGATTGTTCTTTGACAACTGAATAAGCAAGGGTACAAGAAGAGCTGAGGCAATCAAGCATCAAAAACGCCGAATCTGCCAAAAGCAGATTCGGTGGTTAAGCTACAGAAGGCGTATGGTGGATGCCTTGGCGCCAAGAGGCGATGAAGGACGTGGTAAGCTGCGATAAGCTTCGGGGAGCCGCTAACAGGCTGTGATCCGGAGATTTCCGAATGGGACAACCCTACCCGATGAAGTCGGGTAATCTGCATCTGAATTCATAGGATGCAGAAGCTAACTCAGGGAAGTGAAACATCTCAGTACCTGAAGGAAGAGAAAGAGACATCGATTCCCCTAGTAGTGGCGAGCGAACGGGGAACAGCCCAAACCGAGTCCATGTGATAGTTTGCGGGCGTTATGGACTTGGGGTTGCAGGATTTTGCCGGTGGAGGCCGCAGACCCCACGGAGAGTTACAAACCTCTGTTGTAGTTGAACGATCTGGAAAGATCGGCCATAGACGGTGATAGCCCGGTAAACGAAACGACGAGAGGCTCTCTGGGCAGACATCCTAAGTACCACGGGACACGAGAAACCCTGTGGGAATCCGGGAAGACCACTTCCCAAGGCTAAATACTACTTGGCGACCGATAGTGAACCAGTACCGTGAGGGAAAGGTGAAAAGAACCCCGGGAGGGGAGTGAAAAGAACCTGAAACCGTACGCTTACAAGCAGTGAGAGGGCTATGGACCGCAAGGTCAACGCCTGATCGCGTGCCTTTTGCATAATGAGCCGGCGAGTTATTAGGTGTGGCAAGGTTAATCTCGATAAACGAGAGGAGCCGTAGCGAAAGCGAGTCTGAATAGGGCGATTCAGTCACACTTAATAGACCCGAAGCGGAATGATCTACCCATGGCCAGGGTGAAGCGAGGTTAAACCCTCGTGGAGGCCCGAACCGGTGATTGTTGCAAAAATCTCGGATGAGCTGTGGGTAGGGGTGAAAGGCTAATCAAATTCCGTGATAGCTGGTTCTCCCCGAAATAGCTTGAGGACTAGCCTTGCAAATTAACTGACGGAGGTAGAGCACTGAATGGACTAGGGGCCTTACCCGGTTACCAAACCCAATCAAACTCCGAATGCCGTCAAGTCTTATTGCAAGAGTCAGACTACGGGTGCTAAGATTCGTGGTCAAAAGGGAAAGAGCCCAGACCGCCAGCTAAGGTCCCTAAATATATGCTAAGTGGGAAAGGTTGTGGGAGCGCATTGACAGCCAGGAGGTTTGCTTAGAAGCAGCAATCCTTTAAAGAAAGCGTAATAGCTCACTGGTCAAGCGGGCCTGCGCCGAAAATATAACGGGGCTAAAGCATATTACCGAAGCTGCGGATTCTACCGCAAGGTAGAGTGGTAGGGGAGCATTCTGTCATAGGTCGAAGGCGGACCGTAAGGACCGCTGGACGAAACAGAAGAGATTCTGCCGGCATAAGTAGCGATAAAACGGATGAAAAATCCGTTCGCCGAAAACCTAAGGTTTCCTGGGCAATGTTAATCATCCCAGGGTGAGTCGGATCCTAAGTCGAGGCCGAAAGGAATAGACGATGGACAGCAGGTTAATATTCCTGCACTACTGTGGTCGCGTTATCAGCAATGGGGGGACGCAGTAAGGTAGATCTACGGGCGACTGGAAATGCCCGGCCGCAATTCAAGGGGGATCTCACAGGCAAATCCGTGAGGTCATTACTCTGAGGAAAGCGGGGAAGCGAGTCTTCGGACGAGCCAACTGATTGATCCTACACTGCCAAGAAAAACCTCTAGCGAGTTACCATAGTATCCGTACCGCAGTCCGACACAGGTAGGTAGGAGGAAAACTCTAAGGCGCTTGAGAGAACTCTGGCTAAGGAACTAGGCAAATTAGCCCCGTAACTTCGGGAGAAGGGGCGCCACATTAGGGTGTTAAAGCCCGAAGTGGCCGCAGTGAAATGGCTCTGGCGACTGTTTATCAAAAACACAGGTGTCTGCTAAGCCGCAAGGCGATGTATAGGCACTGATGCCTGCCCGGTGCCGGAAGGTTAACAGGAGGGGTCAGCCGCAAGGCAAAGCTCTGAATCGAAGCCCCGGTAAACGGCGGCCGTAACTATAACGGTCCTAAGGTAGCGAAATTCCTTGTCGGGTAAGTTCCGACCTGCACGAATGGCATAACGACTGGAGCACTGTCTCGGCCAGAGACTCAGCGAACTTGTATCATCGGTGAAGATGCCGATTACCCGCAACTAGACGGAAAGACCCTGTGAACCTTCACTATAGCTTGGCAATGGATTCTGGAACCGTATGTGTAGGATAGGTGGGAGACTTTGAGACGGGGGCGCTAGCCCTCGTGGAGTCGACGTTGAAATACCACCCTTATATTTCTGGAATTCTAACCTGGGCCCATTATCTGGGTCGGGGACATTGCCTGGTGGGTAGTTTGACTGGGGCGGTCGCCTCCCAAAGTGTAACGGAGGCGCCCAAAGGTTCCCTCAGGCTGGTCGGAAATCAGCCTTCGAGTGTAAAGGCATAAGGGAGCTTGACTGCGAGACTGACAGGTCGAGCAGGTACGAAAGTAGGGCTTAGTGATCCGGTGGTCCCTCGTGGGAGGGCCATCGCTCATCGGACAAAAGGTACTCCGGGGATAACAGGCTTATCGCGTCCAAGAGTTCACATCGACGACGCGGTTTGGCACCTCGATGTCGGCTCATCGCATCCTGGGGCTGAAGTAGGTCCCAAGGGTTTGGCTGTTCGCCAATTAAAGCGGTACGAGAGCTGGGTTCAAAACGTCGTGAGACAGTTTGGTCCCTATCTGTTGTGGGCGTAGGAGATTTGAGAGGATCTGTCCCTAGTACGAGAGGACCGGGATGGACGAACCTCTAGTGTGCCAGTTGTCCCGCCAGGGGCAGTGCTGGGTAGCTATGTTCGGTCGGGATAACCGCTGAAAGCATCTAAGCGGGAAACCCACCTCAAGACGAGATCTCCCGGGTAGCAATACCCCTGAAGACCCCCGGTAGACTACCGGGTTGATAGGCTGGGCGTGTAAGGGTGGTAACATTCTGAGCTAACCAGTACTAATAGGTCGTGCGGCTTAACCACTATTTATTTTTTCCAAATCTGCTTTTGACAGATTCGGCTTTTTGAAGTACTCTTGCTAATTCAGTGTCATTGATTACCGTCACAAGGTTTTCGGTGGCTATACCGGAGGGGTCACACCCGTTCCCATCCCGAACACGGAAGTTAAGTCCTCCAGTGCCGATGATACTATGACCGAGAGGTCATGGGAAAGTAGGACGCCGCCGGAATATTTTTTGAGCCCATCATCACACGATGATGGGCTTTTTTTTATTTCTTCTTTCTTCTGTCCAGTTGGGACCGTAACGCCTTCCAAGTAATCATCTTCGTCTATGCTCGCATCCGTTATATCATGACAGGCTGTATTTTAATTGCAGAAACTTCTGGATGGTCCCGACTTACACTGCTGGGACAGGCTCCTCAAGACCGCATGACGAAAAAGGACATTTTAAATACGGGCTCTAATTTTTTTTATTATTGATTGGGTGCAATAGTTCATGGGGGATTACAACAGATATCTACATACTGAATACTGACCAGTGTGGCGTCAAGCCCAAAAAAGCCCGCCAAATGCTTCTTAGCGGGTTTTTTAAACTTATGATATGCAACTACGCTCGATTCACACTATCAATGCACATCCACCGGCGGCCCGCCGGGACCGGGCGCCTTTGACCACTTCATGAGGAAGACCAGGGGAATAACGCAAAGGATCAGGAGGCAGATTATGAGAAACGCGTCCGTGAACGCGAGGGTCGTTGACTGCCGGATCAATTCACCGTAGATCATGCTGTCTGCG
>DAIDTZ010000210.1 GCA_027456925.1 Nitrospirota bacterium | reverse complement strand
TTCTACGACACACCGCGGCCGCGGGAAATCGATTATGCCCTGCCGGGCGATACCGGCCGTGTATGTAAAGATGGTGCCGAAGGGGGGACTCGAACCCCCACGGGATTGCTCCCACTGCGCCCTGAACGCAGCGCGTCTACCAGTTCCACCACTTCGGCACGAGTGAGTAATATAAAGAGAAAGGCCCTCATTGTCAAGGATGTTTTTCTTTATTTCATGACTTTAGGGCTCATTCTTAGCATATTTAACGCGGGACTGCCAACGGGTTTCAGTATAATCCGCTTGCAATGAGAGGTCGTTCGGATTACTATTTCATCAATCAAAGCGAAAGGCGCTCCTTATGGATAGGACATTGAACGAGAGCATCGACCTCAGGTCGCTCACGCCCGAGGGTATCGACCGGTTCTGCACGGAAGAACTCGGACAGAAGCCCGGGCAAGGGACCCGCGTCGCCGTATGGCTGTACCGGAAACAGGTGGAAGACTTCGACGCCATGGCGGATCTGAACCGGCCCTTCCGCGAGCAATTGAAGCGGCACAGTGTCCTGTCGTCGCTCGTGATCGAGAAGCAGAGCGCCTCGGAGGATGGGACCACCAAGCTGCTCTACCGGCTCGGCGACGGAAAAACCGTTGAGGGAGTCCTGATCCCGGGTCCGAACAGGCTCACCCTCTGCGTTTCATCACAGGTGGGCTGCGCTTCGGGTTGCGGCTTCTGCCTTACCGGCTCCGAGGGGCTGGTGCGGAACCTTGCCGTGTCGGAGATGGTGAATCAGTTTTTCGCTGCGCTGAAAATCATCGGGAATCAACCGATCACGAACATCGTGCTCATGGGCACCGGAGAGCCGCTCAGCAACTATGGCGCGGTCAAGTCCTTTGTTGAGATCGTTACCGACCGGAACGGGATGGGCTATTCACCGAAAAAAGTCACCCTCTCCACCTGCGGAATCGCGCCGATGATCGAACGGATGGCCGGCGAGATGGAGGCAAGCCTGGCCGTGTCGTTACACGCGACAACGGATGAGCTGCGTGACAGGCTCATGCCCGTGAACAAAACCTATCCCATCGCCCGGTTGATGGAAGCCCTGCGGCTGTACTGTGACAAGACCGGCAGGACCGTGACGATCGAGTACCTGCTCATGAAAGGGATCAATGATTCCCATGAAGATGCGCGAAGACTAATGGAACTTCTTCGAGATCTGCCTTGTATGATCAATATCCTGTTGTTCAACCCCTTCCCCGGCTGCGCCTATGAGCGCCCTGATGAGCAGCGCGCCTTCGTATTCAGGGACATGCTCCTGCTGGAAAATTTTGTGGCCGTGGTCAGGAACAGCCGCGGCCGCGACGTCCATGCCGCATGCGGCCAGCTTCGGGCGGGCCGCTCCGATCAACAATCCTAAAAACGGCATTTGACACGGACCAAATCTGATCAGAGTCGGACAAGGGCGGATTTTTCTTCTAGTAGTTTCCCCAACAGGTGATAGCCTTGCTTTCGGATGTATCCGCTTTACTCATGTGTTAATCCGCTTCTTCTGTGTCTAAGTGCTTCTTCTATAATAATTGCTCAGTGCACTGAACTTCTCTTTTGCCCCCTCAACTTTTCCAGTATCCCCGCCATGTCCGGCGGCGGCGGCGCCGTGAACGAGAGGGGCGCCCGTGTGTCCGGGTGGAGCAGCGAGAGCATTTCCGCATGCAGCATCTGCCGGGGGATGTTCCCTTCTCCGGACTTCGGAGACCTACTTCCGCCGTAGACCCGGTCTCCCAGGACGGGGTGGCCGATATGGGCCATGTGCACGCGGATCTGGTGCGTGCGGCCGGTTTTAATTTCAACTTCCACGAGCGTCGCATTCTGAAAACGTTCCTTGACGACAAAGCTTGTAACGGCTTCGCGAGCCTTGTGGGTATGAGTGCTGATTTTTTTTCGTTCCGTCACGTGCCTACCGAGGCCGACCTCGATCGTGCCTGATCCCTTTTTGATCACGCCCGCCACGAGCGCAAGGTAGCGTTTTTTGACGATCCGGTTTTTAAACTGGGCAGACAACGAGCGGAGCGCCTCCTGCGTTCGAGCGACGACCATGACGCCCGACGTGTCCTTGTCCAGCCGGTGTACGATGCCGGCCCGCTCGCGCGCATCTTCCGCGCCCCCGCCCAGGGACGGCAAGCTCCCGTAATGAAACAAAAGGGCGTTCACGAGCGTGCCCGTGTAGTTTCCCGGAGCGGGGTGCACCACGAGCCCTGCGGGTTTGTTCAAAACGATGATATGGGAGTCCTCGAAAATAATGGAAAGCGGGATGGACTCCGGCAGCACCGTATGAACGTGCCGTTCGGGCAGGTCGAGCGTGACGCTCTCCCCAAGCTTGACCTTGTACCCGGGTTTTTCAACCTTGCCGTTCACCAGCGCCTGGCCGTGCTTGATGAGGGCCTGAATGCGGTTCCGCGAGATGTGCCCCTCGTAGTGGGCGATAAAAATATCGAGGCGTTTGTTGACGTGCTTTTCGGTGACGATATGGGTAATGATCGGCATGGGATGATGGACGGCAAACCTCGGCTTGCCGGGAATGAGCGCACAGGGAAGACTACGTCACAAAAAATTATTTCTTCAAAACCCGGCTTGCTGTTCAGTCGTTTTTTTGTGAAATTCGCGGATGCTCATTGTTTGGCCTTACCCGTGTTCATCCGGGGCTGGAGCGTATTTGCCTGCCCGAGCCTCCAGAGCATGAAGCCCGACAGGGCAAGCATCCCGATCGCGATGAGCTGCGACGTCGAGATCGCATTGCCGAAGTACAGCCCCCGGATGGCATCTCCGCGGAAGAACTCGATGATGAACCGAAGAACGGCGTAGAACACGACGTAGAGCCAGAAAAGCTGTCCGTCGAATTTTTTATACCTGCGGAGGAACAGGAGGGCGCCGAAGATCAGGAAAGCGCCGAAGGACTCCGTAAGCTGCGTAGGATAGAGCGGGACCCCGAGCGGCGCCAGGGAATGGGGATCGTTGAAAACCACGGAGAACCAGCCATGCGAAGGCGCGCCGTAACAACAACCCGCGGAAAAGCAGCCGAGCCTGCCGAATGCCTGGCCGAGCGCAATGGACGGGGCCATGATATCGACGGTTTTCCAGACCGGAAGTCCGTGTTTCTTGAGATACCAGATGCCGATTGGAACAGCGGCAAGAAGGCCGCCGTAGAATACGAGCCCGCCTTTCCAGAGGGCAAAAGCTTCGAGCGGTTTTCCTGCGAACTCGTGCAGATCGGTCAGTACGAAGAGTGCGCGTGCCCCCACGATGGCCGCGAGAAGAACGTACACCCCCAGGTCGAGGACCCGGTCCGGGTTGACCCCCTCCTTTTTTGCCTGGCGCGCTGCGAGGAAAATGCCGAGGACGAAGCCGAGTCCGATCATCAGGCCGTACAACCTGATGGGAATGGGACCGAGGACCCAGTTCAGGAATTCCATGCGCGGTATTTCAAAAAGGATGGGATGCATTCATTTACTCCTTCAGCGGAAAACAGGCAGAGCGGGGGGGTGCGGACAATGGATAATCGTCTCCCCTTTCGTCCCTTCACCGGTTCGTTGTTTCGTTTTCTTTCGTTTCCTGCGGCTTCTTTAAAAGCATATCGAGTACCAAGAGCGCCACCCCTATGGAGATGGCTGAATCGGCAACGTTGAATGACGGCCAGTAATGGGATTTCACGTACCACTGAATGAAGTCGACGACTTCACCGTAGCGGACCCGGTCGATCAGATTGCCGATTGCCCCGCCCGCGATGAGGGAAAACGCCGTCACCAGCAGGCGTTCATGGGTTTTCCAGATGAGCCCGCCGATCACGGCGATGGCCGCGATCGTCACGGAGATGAAGAACAAGCTTCGCCAGATCTCCGGCGCTCCGGCCAGGATGCCGAAGGCCGCGCCCCGGTTTCGCACATGGGTAATGTTGAAAAACCCCGGGACCACGGGAATGATACTATAAAGGCGGACGCGGGTTGTAACGAGATATTTCGTGAATTGGTCGGCAATCAACACGATGGACATGATCGATCCGACCCAAGCGTACTTGTTCTTCAATGAGAACTCCTTATGGATAGGGAAAACGGGGGACCACCATGGCGTCCCGGTCATCTTTTCCCCTTCTCCGTTTCAGGAAATATTTTTACCGCACCTGCCGCACAATTCAGGGTGGTCCTTCACCGTCCCCACGGTCTCGCTGTACATCCAGCAACGGCCGCACTTTACTCCCTTTGCCGGCCCGGCGGCGATACGAAGACCCTTGACGATATCGCTCGTATATGCGTCAGCCGGCGCATCGGATTCTTTTACGATTTCGACCGACGACACGATGAAGATAAATGCCAGGTCGTCCCGGTAGTCCTGCAAAAACGCAAACACCTGCGGCTCTGCATAGAGCGTAACGCAGGAGTCGAGGGAGTGGCCGATCTTTTTGTCCCTGCGGAGCGCTTCGAGCACCTTGGCCGCTTCGCCGCGTATGGCGATGATCTTTTCCCATCGCGTTTCCAGGTCGGCGTCGATATATTTCTCGTCGACCTGGGGAAAGGGAGCGAGAAACACGCTCCCTGTCTTTTCGCGCTCCTTCATGTAACGCCAGACCTCATCGGCCGTAAAGGAAAGCACCGGCGCCATGAGACGGACCATGGTGGTAAGGATCGCATGCATGACGGTCTGGCCGGACCGGCGTTCGATCGAGGAGGCCTTCGCGGTATACAGCCGGTCCTTCAGGATGTCGAGGTAGAAGGAGCTCATGTCCACGGCGCAAAAATTATGCACTGAATGGAACACGATGTGAAACTCGAAATCATCGTATCCCTTCCGGACGCGCTGGATCAGTTTCTGCAAGCGATGGAGCGCCCAGCGGTCGATCTCGAGCAGGTCCTTGTCCGCAACCTTGTCCGTATCGGGGTCGAAGTCGGAAAGGTTGCCGAGCAGATACCTGCTCGTGTTCCTGATCCTCCGGTACGCTTCAGCCAGGTGCGTGAGGATCTCCTGGGAAATCCTGATATCGTCGCGGTAGTCCGCAGCCGAAACCCACAGCCGGAGCACCTCGGCCCCATACTTGTCGATGACTTCCTGGGGAGCAACGACGTTGCCCGATGATTTGCTCATCTTCTTTCCCGACCCGTCCACGGTGAAACCGTGGGTCAGCACGGTGCGGTACGGCGCTTTGCCCGTGGTCCCCACGGAAGCGAGAAGCGACGACTGGAACCAGCCCCGGTGCTGATCGCTCCCTTCCAAATACATGTCCGCGGGCCAGGAAAGTTCCTTCCGCTGCTTCAGCACCGCGGCATGGCTCACCCCGGAATCGAACCACACATCGAGGATGTCCATTTCTTTTTCAAAGTTCTGCTTGCCGCATTTTTTGCAGGACGTGCCCGGAGGCAGCAGGTCGGAAGCGGGTTTTATGAACCAGACGTCGGAGCCCTCTTTTTCAACGATGTCCGCGACGTGATCGATGACCGGTTTTTCAAGGAGCAGGTGACCGCAATCCGTGCAGGTAAAGGCGGCGATCGAGACGCCCCAGGCGCGCTGGCGCGAGATGCACCAGTCAGGACGGTTCTCGATCATGGAGAGGAACCGGTCCTTTCCACATCCCGGCACCCAGGCAACGGAATTCGCGTTCTCCACGGTCTTCCTGAGCAGGTCGTTCTTCTTCATGGAGATGAACCACTGCTCCGTGGCCCGGAAGATCACGGGGTTCTTGCATCGCCAGCAGTGGGGGTAGGAGTGGGAGATCTTTTCCTCGGCCATGAGCGCGCCCCTGTTTTGGAGCAGTTCGATGATGGCCTTGTTCGCCTTGAACACCTGCTGGCCCGCGAACTCCCCGGCTTCCTTTGTGAACCGGCCTTTTTGATCCACCGGCGCGTAAATATCGAGGCCGTATTTGAGGCCGACTTCGTAGTCTTCCTGACCGTGGCCCGGCGCCGTGT
>DAIDTZ010000209.1 GCA_027456925.1 Nitrospirota bacterium | reverse complement strand
TGAGATACAGCGATAATGTTCCGCGCATCCGCCTTCACCGCATGTTCCTGAATGCCGGCAACGAGGTGCTCGACGAAATCGCCTCGTATATTAAAAAAAGAAAAGCCCCGATGCCGCTGTTCAGGAGATTTGTGCGGGAGAACAGGGAGGGGCTTGTGATCAAGCCGCCGAAAAAAGTCCCTCTTAAGACCGCGGGCACCTACCACGACCTTCGTGAGCTGCACGATGCCGTGAACAAGGAATATTTCAACGGAACGATCGACGCCGTGATCACCTGGGGATCGCGCAGCCCGCGCTCTTCCGTGAGAAGGAGGACCCTCGGCAGCTACAGCGAGAGGTCGCATATCATCCGGATCAATCCCGTGCTCGACCGGAAAGCCGTGCCCCGCTACTTCGTCGCTTTCATCGTCTACCATGAAATGCTCCATGCGTTCCTGGGTACGCAGCTTACGGGAACGCGAAGGAGCGTGCACTCGCGGGAATTCAGAAAACAAGAAAAGCTTTTTCACGAGTACGAAAAGGCCATGGCGTGGGAGCGCGGACCGGCTTGACAGGCGCCCCTGTCGTTGAATTGCACGAGGTGCTGTGTTATAGTTAGCAAGCAAGTTCGGTTGCTTCCCGTTGAGGCTTCGTGCTCTGTCGGTTCTCTTTTCAGGATTAGCGAAAAAAGGAGCTGCGTGACTTTCTTTATGCGACAGAAGAAAAGCATCCTCGGCCGTTCATTCGTCGCGGCGCTTGTCCTCATGACGTGGTGCGCGTCGGCAAGGGCCGCAGTTGCACCAACTCAGAAAAAACTGAATACCGTGGTTGCGGTGTTCAATTGCGATTACTCTCCGGTCTCTTACTGGGACAGGAATACCGGCAAGCCCTCGGGCTTTTTTGTGGATATAATGGACAGTCTAGCCGGACGCGCGGGGTTGCAGGTGGAATATATCTGCAAAAAAGACTGGCCGGAAATGGCAAACGCGATCGAGAGCGGCGAGGCAGACCTCGGCATCCTGCTTAAGAGCCGCGAGCGCGAAAAAATCCTGCTGTTCAGCGCCCCGATCGACGTAACCTACCTTTCCTTTTTTGCCCGTTCTCAGAGCAGCATTGATACCGGCAGAATGCCGGAGAAGTACATCGTAGGCGTTGTCAAAGGGAGCATGTCCGAAGAGCAACTGGGAAACCGGCCCGGCTTGCGTCTGCAGGCCGAAGACACGTACCAGGAAGGCATTTTCAGACTGCTGGCAGGCAAGATCGATTTGTTTGCCGGCGAAGATTCCATGATCCTGAAAAGCGCCAGGGAGGCCGGCCTGGAAGAGCGCATCAAAACGGTGGGGAAGCCGTTCCTCGAACGGGAAAGATGCTTGGTTGTACGCAAAAACAATATTCGACTGCTGGAACAGCTGAACAGGGCACTGCAGGGATTTACCGGAGGCCCGGAATATCGGCGCATTTATACCAAATGGTACGGCACACCTGCTGCGTACTGGACGACCAGGAGAATTCTTTTTGCGGCCGGTGTCGCCCTTTTTCTCGTTCTTTGCGGCATGGCATTGTGGCGGTACCTCTCGCTGTCACGGATCAACAAGGAGCTTCTGCTGAACATCGCCGAGCGCAAGGAGGCGGAAAAAAAGCTCACTGCCGCCATCACGATTTCTGAGCAGGAAAAGGCAAAGACAGAGGCGGTCGTTGCGGCGATCGGCGACGGCCTTGTTATCATTGACAAAGACTTTAAGATCGTTTACCAGAATGCGGTCATCAAAAATATGATTGGGAATCTCGTGGGCGAAATCTGTTATCAGGCAAGCGAAGGAAGGCAGACGATCTGCGAAAACTGCCCTGTCGAGCGTTCTTTCCTGGACGGGCAGGTCCACCGCATCGAGCGGAACCGGACAACAGAGACAACAACCCTCCACCTGGACATTACCTCATCTCCTTTGCGGGACTCCTCGGGGGAAATCATTGCGGTCATCGAGATGGTCAGGGACATCACTGAACGGAAGCGGGCGGAAGAAGTGCTTTCCCGGTCCCGAAAGGAGCTTGAAATCCTCGTCCGGGAACGGACCGCGGAGCTGACGATGATGAACGATCAGCTCCGGAACCTTTCCGCCCATCTTGAGGACGCCAGGGAGGACGAACGGACGAGGATCGCGCGCGAGATCCACGACGACCTGGGACAGTCATTGACGGCGCTGAAAATAGACCTTTCTCTTCTTCGGAAAAGGCTGCCCCCGGAGCAAAAAGCGGCCATTGAGAGGGCGGAGTCCATGGACGTGCTTGTGGAAGCGACGATCCAGAGCGTGAAAAGAATATCCATGGACTTGCGGCCCGGGATCCTGGACCACCTCGGTCTTACCGCGGCCATCGAGTGGCAGGCCGAAGAATTCGAAAAGAGGACCGGCATTCCCTGCAGGGTTGTCTTTGAGCCCGAAGAAATCAGCCTCGATAAAGACCGGACAACGACGGTGTTCCGCATCTTTCAGGAAGTCCTGACCAATGCCGCCCGCCATGCAGAAGCGACGAAGATCTCCGTTCTCCTGGCCGAGCAGGCCGACGGCCTGATGCTCCATGTTGAAGATAACGGCAAGGGAATCACCGAAAAGGAACTATCGGACCCGAACTCCCTGGGCCTTCTCGGCATGAGGGAACGGGTGAATACCTGGGGGGGATCGCTGTCGATCTCCGGGAGCAGGGGCAAAGGGACCTCGGTGACCGTGCTGATTCCCCGCCCTCCTGCCCGCTAAACGGCACGCCACGAACGGAAAAAAGTCAATCAACAAGGCAGGACACGCACCTGCGATTGCATTCATTCCGGCCGCTGTGCTATAGTGTCCTGTCCATTATGAAAAGCCTTCACGACATTATCCTGCCGATCACCCGGGAAATCCAGGCAGAAAACAAGACGATCGAAGTGAGCGAACTCTGGGGGGCCTCCAAGGCCCTCTTTTTATTCGGCCTGCGGCGCGAACTCGACCGTCCTCTTGTCGTGGTCACGTCTACCGAAGACGTTGCAGAGGCCCTGGTCGAGGACCTGAACTTTTTCGTGCAGAAGACGCCTCCTGCCGGGGGCGCGGACAAAGAGCCGGAAATTCGTCTGTTCCCTGCGTGGCGCGTGCTTCCCTTTGAAGCGGACTCGCCCGACAGCCGCACAATCGGGGAGCGCATGCGGTTCCTCTACGGCCTTATCTCCGGCACTCCCGGCATCTTTGTGGCGCCGGTCCCGTCGCTGATGCAGAAACTCCCGCCCTGGGGGCTGTTTGCGGACTCGGTAAGGACTATCTCGCCGAAATCGCAGATCGACCCCGACAGCCTCGTTTTCACCCTTGTTTCGATCGGCTACGAATCCTCGTCCCTGGTCACGCGCGGGGGCGAGTTCAGCAGAAGGGGAGGGATCATCGACTTTTTTTCACCGCTCCACGAGCAGCCGGTGCGCATGGAATTTTTCGGCGACACCCTGGAATCCTTGCGCGAGTTCGATCCGGAAACCCAGCGCTCCACCTCCGAGATCAAAGAGGCAGTGGTCCTCCCGGTCCGGGAGCTTATCGTGAGCGATGCGGGGCGCGAGCGGTTTGAACGCCGCGCGGGCAACGAGGCCCTGATAGACCAGGTGCGGGAAGGCACGCTCCCCCCTGGCGCGGAATTTCTTGCGCCGTTTTTCTACGACATGGAAAGCCTGTTCCAATATTTGCCCGAGAACAGCCTTGTTGCCG
>DAIDTZ010000208.1 GCA_027456925.1 Nitrospirota bacterium | reverse complement strand
GTCGCCGGGGTAGTGGAGGAAAGCTCTCGCACTCTATCACGAGGAAGGTCTCTACATTCGGACGCTGAAGCCCTATCCGGAAAAAGCCTTGTTGCATATCGCCCTCTTTATTAACTGCTACCGCGTTTCTGCAGAGGCCGTGGTATTTTATAGCCACACCTTCGGGGAAGGGCCTTATAAAGAACCCGGCATGGGCCTTCAATTCACGCAGATCATGCCGCAAGACCGGGAATCGATCAAAATTTTTATCAAAGACGAAATTACGAGGGGCATCAAGCCCTTTTAATGACGGCATCGCGTTTGTATCGGGTACTCCACAGGAAGTGCCGTTCTTTGTGCGAGTATAAGCTCATTGACTTCCTGGACATCCTTTCGTCCTTCTCATGCATTCGTCCCGCCTCCCGTTGTTTCTTGACAGGAAATAGAACATCGTGTACTTTATACTAGGCGCCCATGATCGGCAGAGGTTTGACAGGGCAGCTTTTGTTCAATGCTCTTCTGAGGAGGTTTGAACTTGCGTCATATCTTCGTCAGAACCGTGGTCGTCCTGGGCCTGATTGTCATCGGGCCCCTGGGAATCAGCGGGTGCGACAACGAGCGGCCCCGGGTCAGCATTGAAAACGCCCGTGCGGAGATATCTCCGGATCTATACGGAGAGGGGATTGTCTATCTGAAGATCGTAAACCTCGGCGGGAAGGACGCGCTCGTCGGCATGAAGACGACTATCCCCGGCGCTACGGCCGGTCTTCACGAGATGAAAGGCGACTTCATGGTGCTTGTAAAATCCATGAAAATCCCCGGAAAGAACACGGTGGATCTCATGCCGATGGGATCGCACATTATGATCGAGAACATGCCGAAAGAAACCCACGTGGGATACGCATTCACGCTCACCCTGCTGTTCGCCCGGTCGGGGGAGATACAGATTCCGCTCACGTTCGCCAAGGCGCAACCGATGAGTCCCGAGCACCAGCATCATGAATAACACCAACGCCGGGTGCTTTCTGCATAGCCCGCGTCTTCGGCGTAGGCTCATACCGTATCGTTCATGTAAGGAGGATTAATCGAGCATGGAACTGGATATCCGCATTGATAAAGACGCGATCTCGATTCCCATCGAGAACCCATTTCGCCTCGACCTCGAAGCCATCATCAAGAGGATCGAGGAGTTCCTTGCAGTCAAAGGGCAGGAACTGAACGGCCTGGATGTCCGGGGACTGGTGCCGCGCATGGTCAAGGGCATTGCCGGTTGCGAGGCGGGCTGCCCGGCGGACGCGAAGAGCGTGGCGGCGAAGGGGCATCGAAACTTCAAACTCGACTATATCGAAGGCGGCATCCTGTCCGCAACGGCCGAGATCGGGCATGGGAAAATCCTGTCGCTTAAACTGTTCCCGGATTTCTGATAAGTCATTTCGGAAAGAGGTTGTATTTCTTTTGCGGCTCTCAATTTCAGGTTTGCCGGATGATCGCTCTATTGGCTCCATAGGTTGTTTGAAAGCAAAACTTCTTTTATGTTGCTCTAATCTCCGGAATTGATCTTTGGCCGTTTGCTCCCTGCTCAATTCGACAACAAGACCCCTCTCGTGGACAGCAAGACCACGGACCTCTTCGCCGGCTCCAAGCTTCTCCAGCAATACGTCTATCGGGTGTGCACGGGGCAAATATTTCGGGACAGGCCTTTGACATGGTTTCCGCGGTGGTCCGCGCTTTTTCATTGAACTTTATGCAGGGTCCCCGGTATAATCAGCATTATGTGTGATTTCTGCACAAAACACGGCGAGGGAAAAATCTGGTACAAGAACGCGCGAAATTATGCCGGCGATCTCTTGTCCGATCTCAACCGCCGCCACTACATCGAAAACTTTCTCACATCAGCGTTCAGCGAAGGGTTTCAGACGCTCGGACGGATCGAAACCATCTACCGAAGAAAAGGCAAACTCCCCGAGGCGTTGAAGGCCGCCATGATAACCAAGGCAAAAACGGAGCACTTCGGCCAGGTTCTGCCTATTGAAGAGATCAGCGGGGTGGTGAAGGGGGCGCAGACCGTCGTGCGCATGCCCTGCGCCTGCAGGTGGAACATCGAAAAGAAAGAAGAACGGTGCTGCTATGCGATCAGCTACGGCCCGGAAACGTGGTACAAAAGCATTGACATGGGATACTTTTGGAAGGCGTCCGACGAAGGCCTCGAAGCGCTCTCTGCGGACACGGCTATTGAGCAGATGAAGGAAATGGAGAAGAACGGCTCGGTCCATACCATCTGGACCATGATGACCCCGTTTATCGGCGCGATCTGCAACTGTTCTCCTGATGAATGTCTTGCCATGAGGACCTTGTCACGGGCCAGTGTGGAGACCATGGAGCGGGCGGAATTTGTGGCGCAGGTGGATGAATCGCTGTGCAGCGGGTGCGGGCGCTGCGATGCGCAGTGTCATTTCCACGCAATCGGCAGCCATAGTCATAGCGGCCGCGCCCATGCCCATGTCGATCCCTCCAAGTGCTTCGGGTGCGGTTTATGCCGCGGGGTTTGCGAAACGCATGCACTCTCATTAGTTCCGCGCTGAGGCTTCTGCGGTGAGCAATTTTTTTACGAAGGACGGATGTACCCTTTCCCTTGCATTTATTCTGAGCTACACCCCCCTATTTGTGTCACTTTCTTCGGCGCTCTCTATGTCGTGCTGACCGTGAAGTTGATCCACCGGATCATTCAGGAACTATCGGAGTAATCAAGGATAAAAAAAAGGTGTGGAAAAAAACGGCAAAAGGCGATGAGGAGATTCGCAGCAGGACTTTTGGGCTCCCTCAGAACCTCAGGCATGTCCTTATCCTGATCGATGGCATGTCCGACGAAGAGAAAATTCTGCAGAAGGGGTCGGCACTTCCGGACGATGTCAAGTCCTGCATCCAGGAACTGGCGCGGGAGGAATATATTATTACTGCAGCGCGGGTATTGACTATCGCTGATGTTAAAAACGAGTTGATACGAATTGCACGAGAAACGCTCGGGCCGGACGCAGAAACCGTAATAGAAAAAATCAAAGAAGCACCTGACGATAAAGAAGGCCTCGTTGCAACCATGAGCCGCTGCAGAAAACTTGTGAAGATGATCATAGATGAAGAAAAAGCCGAGAACCTGATCCGCCAATGTACGGCGGTACTGAACGAACTTATGTGACAGGAAAGACTGTTTAGAGAAGAAAACCTTAAAGTCAATCATCAGAAACCTTGATGGTTGACTTTATTTATTTGTGTGCTTCTAAAATAGGCTTGTTCTCTACCCATCGGAGGTTTTACCTTCGGCGCATGCGATCTCC
>DAIDTZ010000207.1 GCA_027456925.1 Nitrospirota bacterium | reverse complement strand
GTCGAGCAGGGTTTCGATCCAGTACGTCCCCGGAACTTTGAAGGTGGTGTTGTAGCGGATCGAGATGTCACGGTGACGCTGGGTTTCGCTGAAAAGGGACAATTTCGTTTCTGATTCAGAAAGGACCTGCCCCTGGTCCGGGGTGAGAAGCCGTATCCTGACCGTAAAATCTCCTTTCCCGCCCGTCCATTCGTTCATGATCGCAAAGCGGTGATGCAAAGCGGGGAACGAATGAGAGGAAATGCTTTCAAAAAGACCCATCAGGCTGAACTTGCCGCCCATCTCCTGACGCACATCGTCACAGAGCAGCGTAAAACTTAACCGCGGTTTGATCTTCGTGCTTGCCATGGGCGCACAGTAACACACAATTCCGACGCCCGTCAATCAATTTTTCTTGACAAAATATTTCAATCAACGTAATCTTATCCGCAACTTATGACCACATCAGAACTCCAAAAATTGCTTGAGAGCTTTCACCCGCTTGAGCATAAGGTGCTCCTCTCCTTTGACCGCGAAGGCGCCTTGTCCGCGTCCGATATCCTGACCCGATCGGGACTCGATGAATCGCGCTTGGACATGGCGTCGGGCTGGCTCCAGTCCAAGGGGCTGCTTGACGTAAAGGATGAATCGGTGACTTCGCTCGTCTCCCTCACGGAAGCGGGCAAGGAGTATCTCCAAAAGGGAACGCCGGAGATGCGGATCATCAATGCTCTCAAAGAGGGGAAGCAGTTCACGGTCAAGGACATCATCCAGTCATGGGGGATGGACCCTTCCGAAGTGAGTTCCGCGGTCGGTGCGCTCAAAGAAGACAATGCGGTGCGGATAGTCCAGGGTGGTGTGCTAGAGGATACAATTGGCTTGGTCTTGGTTTTGCCATCCTATGAGTCTATCGGCAAACTCCTCCGAGCGGTATCTGAAGGAGAACCGGCGGATCTTGCAAGTTTCCCCGCAGACCAGCGGGCTGCGATCCAGGCAAACTTCCACAAACGCGGCAAGTCCAAGGGGATCTTCCGGATCACGGAGAAGAAGAACCGTTCTTACACGCTTACCGATGACGGAAAAGAGTTGCTTCGCCTGATCAAAGAGCGCGGCGTTGTCACCGAAGAGGCGTCGGCGCTCACGCCTGAGATGCTGAAGCAGGGGACGTGGAAAAACAAAAAGTTCCGAGCCTACAATATCGCGCTAAACCCCCCGCGCCAGAGTATCGGCAGGAAGCATCCCTATAAAGAATTCCTCGACTTTGTGAAGTACAAGTTCATCGGCATGGGTTTCGAAGAGATGCGCGGTCCGCTCGTTGAAAGCGAATTCTGGGACATGGACGCGCTCTTCATGCCGCAGTTCCACCCGGCCCGGAATATTCATGACGTCTACTTCGTGAAAAATCCTATAGCCGCGAAAGAGATCGAAGAACCGTTCGGGAAGCGGGTCGCGGCAGCGCATAAAGACGGCGGCAAGACGGGCTCCACAGGGTGGCGCTATGCCTTTGATCTCGACCGCGCCAAGCGCTTGATCCTGCGAAGTCAGGGGACTGCCGTGTCAGCGAGGACCCTTGCATCGGGCCCCAAGATTCCCGGAAAATATTTTTCCATTGCCCGGTGTTTCCGCTACGATGCCGTGGACGCGACCCATGCCCCTGATTTTTACCAGGTGGAAGGGATCGTGCTGGGAGCTTACATCAACTTTAAGACGCTACTCGGTCTTTTAAAGCTCTTCGGACAGGAGATCGCCAAGGCGGGGGAGTTCCAGTTCCGGCCGGCATACTTTCCTTTCACGGAGCCGTCGGTGGAGCTTCATGTCAAACATCCCGAACTCGGATGGATGGAACTCGGCGGGGCGGGGATCTTCCGGCCGGAAGTGACAAAACCGCTCGGCGTTGACGTGCCCGTGATTGCCTGGGGCCTGGGCCTCGACCGCATGGCCATGGTCGCCCTCGGGATCCAGGATATTCGCGATCTGTTCTCGCGCGATCTGGATTTTGTCCGAACGAAGAAAATACAACTGAATAAATAGGGTCCGGGGTTCAGGGGCCTGGAGCCAGGAAATACAACACCTGAACCCTGACGACTGGACCCTGCACCCTGTAATTATGCCAACTATCGATATTAAAAAACACGACCTGGACGGCCTCATCGGCAAGAAACTCTCCCTGAGCGCTTTGGAGAAGCACCTGATGCTCGCGAAAGCGGAGCTCAAAGAGTATATCGAGGAGACCGATGATCTCAAGGTAGAGCTTTCGGACAGCAACCGGCCCGACCTCTGGTCGGCCGAGGGCATTGCGCGCCAGATACGGATCGCTCTGTCCGGTAAGCCCGAGGTCTACGACTTCTTCAAGCACGGCAGGAAGGCGACGCGGGAAATCAGGGTCTCGAAGGCGATGAAGTCCGTGCGTCCCTACATCGCGGCGTGTACGGCGAGCGGCATTCGCATGAACGACGATGTGCTGACGCAGATGATCCAGAGCCAGGACAAGCTCGCTGAGATTTTCGGCAGGAAGCGGACCACGGTCTCGATCGGGATCTATGAACTCGACCGCATCATGTTTCCCGTCGATTACCGGCTGGCCGAGCCTTCTTCCCTGTCCTTTATTCCCCTCGGGATGGAGGAGAAGCTAACGCTTGCCGAGATCCTCGAGCGGCATCCCAAAGGCATCGCCTACGGCGGCATCGTAAAACCCTTTCCGCAGTATCCGGTCCTGATTGACAGCATGGGCCATGTACTGTCATTTCCGCCGATCATCAACAGCAGGGAGATCGGCGAGGTGAAGCCCCAAACCCGGAATGTGCTTATTGAGGTGACGGGGACTGACCTGCGCATGACGATGCTTACCCTGAACATACTGGCCGTGAGTTTTTACGACCGCGGGGCGGAGCTCGAGCCCGTCAAGGTAACCTATCCCTACAGCACCGAGTTCGGAAAAGTCGTCGCCTTTCCCGTTAACACCGCAGGGAAATTCAAAGTTCCTCTTGCAACATTCTCGGCAGGCCTCGGAGAGAATGTCGCGTTGACAGACGTCAAAAAGCGGCTCGAATCATACGGCCATATCGTGTCCGCCGCCCGGGGGCAGGTCGCGGTCACGGTTGCGCCGTACCGGGACGACATCATGCACCCCATGGACCTCGTGGAAGACTACGCGATCAGCCGGGGGTATGATTCCTTCGAGCCGGTCATGCCGCAGCAATCGACGGTCGGGTCCCTATCCCGCCTGGAACTGCTTTCCGATACGATCCGCGGACACCTGGTCGGTTCCGGCTTCCAGGAGATCATGTCCAACATCCTCTGCTCGCGGGAAGAGCTGGAAGACTCTCTCCAGCCGGGCGAGCAGCTTGTGGAAGTCGACAATGTGATGTCGCTGGCCTATTCCGTGCTCCGGCACCGCGTCATCCCGTCGCTCCTGAACGTGGAGGCGGTGAGCTCCAAAGCCTTCTATCCGCACCGCATCTTCGAAGCGGGCGAGGTGGCCGTGTTCGACCAAAGCGCGATCATGGGCTCACGCACGGACCTCAATCTGGCCGCGCTCATCTCGCACCCGGGCGCGAATTTTTCGGAAATGCATTCCTCGCTCGATGTGCTGCTCTACTACCTTGGCCTGGAATATAAACTCGAACCGTCCGGCCACGCTCTCTTCATTCCCGGCCGATGCGGAAAGATCATCGCGGCTGACGCCGAACTCGGCTTTATCGGCGAGGTCCGTCCCGAATTGCTCGAGCGCCGCCAGATCGCCATGCCCTGCGCGGCATTTGAGATCACGCTGAATGGGGCGCTTCGCCTCCTCATAAAGAACTAATGGTGTTTCCCGATGACAAACGCCAGTTACAGAGATAAAAAAACCGCGTCGAAAAACAGATCCTCTTCTTTCCTTCTTTTTTTGCTGTTGCTCTTGTTGCTCTCCACGGGATGCAACACGCTCTTTTTTTATCCCCAGAAACAGCAGTACGACAATCCTTTTATCAGTGCGTACGCGCCCCAGGATATTTACTTTAAAACGACGGACGGGTTGACGTTGCATGGCTGGTTTTTCAAGGCCCATGATGCGGCGGGGAGCATTTTGGTGCTCCATGGAAACGCCGAAAACATCAGCACGCACGTCAACGGAGTGCTCTGGCTGGTCCAGGCCGGGTTTAACGTGTTCATCATCGATTACCGGGGGTATGGGCAATCCGAAGGAGAACCCACCGTAGCAGGCGTCAACAGTGATGCAGAGGCCGCTCTTGAGGCGCTCATAGCTATGCCTGATGTGGACAAAGATCGCATCATTGTCTTCGGCCAGAGCATCGGAGGCACTGTTGCGATCAATCTTGCCGCGAACTCGCCGTATCGGGCACACCTTCGTGCGGTGATCGTGGACAGCGCTTTTGCCAGCTATAGCGAGATCGCGCGGGAAAAAATGAACTCGCTTTGGCTTACCTGGCCCTTTCAATATCCGCTGTCGTGGATGTTCAGCGACCGCTTCAGCCCGATCAAGTCCATTGCCAGGGTATCGCCGATCCCGGTGCTTATCATCCATGGAATGAACGATCCCGTCGTGCCGGTGCATCATGGTCAGGAGTTGTTTGATGCCGCGCAGGAACCCAAAGCGCTTTGGCTGACCATGAACAATGGACATATCCGGTCGACACACGAAGCGGAAGTGCGGAGACGGCTTAAAGCCTATCTTTTGTCCAAGCTGAAATAGCCGGAAGCTTTTGCGGGTTCCCTGTCCTCTGCGGAACGCGGGAAGCCGTTTATGATAACTTTTGAGTTGACACTGCGGGGAAATTATGATTAAGTAGTACTCATCGTTGTAAATTCTTTTCCTTGAGGAGGAACGGTATGAAAAAGGTTGTCATGGCAGTAATGGTTGTTGCGCTGTCTCTCATGGTTGCTGGTTCCGCGCTGGCTTTTGAAAAGAAACAGTACGGGGATGCAGGATGCGGTTTGGGCGGCATGGTCATCGGCAACGAGCCGGGCTTGATCCAGCTCGTAGCGACTTTCCTGAACGGTATTTGCTCGAACCAGACGTTCGGTATTACATCGGGGACCCTGGGCTGCGCAAAGCCCCGGAATCTCGCGAAGAACGACCGCCTCAATGAGTTTGTGGTTGCCAATATGGACAATCTTGCCAGGGATATCGCCAAGGGTCAGGGCGAGACCCTCGACAGCTTTGCAGAACTGATGCAGATCCCTGCCGCAAAGCGGGCCGCCTTTGATCAGAAGCTCCAGGCCAACTTCGCCGTTATCTTCCCGTCAGAAAACGTTGTCCTCGCCGACGTAGTCGACAATATCGTCACCGTGGCCGCAAACTAAGGAGTTTATGACGCCAGCATGTTTCCGGGTATACAGAGCATATCGTTCTGTATACCTTTTTTTTGTTTTGAGCTCCTTTCTGGTTCTCCTTTCCGCCGGTCCTGCGCATGCACTGGACCGGGAGAGCGAGGCCTATCTACGCACGCTTGTTGTTGCTGCGCAACAGAAGAACCTGTACGCCGACCGCTACTGGAACATCCTTCTTCATTACAAACCATCGGGGTCGGGAATGACGAGTCTTGTCGACGATCCGAAGTTCTTCCTGTCGCCTGAGGGCAAGACCAATCCTCAAGCTGAGCTTAAAGCGACTCTTGCGGCATTCTTTCAGGACCCGGCGTTGGGCGACGACCATCCGCAGTGCCGCTTTGTGGCCAGGTACGCGTGGCTGAAGAAACAACTGCATATCGATGAATCGAAGCTGCCGTCCGTCACCTGTGCAAAGTACCGCGAGGCGCTCGGTAATATCAGGATGCAGTCAGCTGTCCTGGTATTCCCCGCGGCCTATGGCAACGGGCCTGCATCCATGTTTGGGCACACGCTGATACGGATCGACAGCACGCTCAAAAGCGATCTTCTTTCCTACGCGGTGAATTATGCCGCCCATGCCGAGGACAGCAACGGATTTATCTATACTTTTAAAGGCCTCTTCGGGTTCTACAAAGGATATTATTCCATCTTGCCGTACTACGAAAAAGTAAAAGAATATAATAATATTGAACACCGGGACATATGGGAGTATCACCTGAATCTGAGTGAGCCGGAAGTGCGTCGCATGGTTATGCATATCTGGGAACTCAAGGATACCTACTCTGACTATTACTTTTTTACGGAAAATTGCTCTTATAATCTTTTGTTTCTCCTGGAAGCCGCGCGGCCGACTGTCAACCTTACGGACCCATTCCGCGAAAGGATCCGGTTCTGGGTCATCCCGTCGGATACGATTCGCGCCGTCGTCGCGAGCGGGATGGTCGACGGGGTAAAGTACCGGCCGTCCCTGGCGACGCGGGTCGAGTCGCTGGCAGCGGGAATGAGCGCCGATGACCAGAAGCTGACCGTCAAAATAATGAGGAGGGATATCGCTCCGGTTCAGCTCACGGGCATGAAGATTCCTGCGGAGGAGAAAGCCAAAGTCCTGGACCTTACTGCAGAACTTCTCCAGTACCGTTATTCCAACCGGGAGTTACCGAAGGAGGAATACCTTAAACAATTTATGTCGGTCTTGAACTCGCGAAGCACCATCACGGGCCAGAGCGTTGATGTCGCAGATACTGTCTCCCTCCCGGGACGGCCTGATCTCGGTCACCGGCCGGGCAAGGTCGCTATGAGTGCGGGATGGCATTCATCGCGGAGGAGCGCCTGGTTCTCGGAGCTTGAATGGCGACCGGCCTACCATGACCTTATGGACCCCGGCGAAGGCTATGTGGACGGGGCACAGGTAAACTTCCTTGATATCCGCGGCAGATACTACCCCGATGACGGCACGCTGAAGCTCCAAAGCTGGAGGCTGCTGGATATCATTTCTCTTGCGCCGCGGGACCGGTTTTTTTTGCCCGTTTCCTGGAAAGTGGCCGCCGGCTTCGACCGTCTTGTCATGAAGAACGGCAGCGAACATCTGGCCTTCCGGGTAAACTCCGGCGGAGGAGCAGCATATAAAATGGGCACTTTTGGCATGGCGTACCTCATGCTTGAATCGGACATCCAGCTATCCAATGCATATTACGAGAACTTTTCGTTCGGCCTGGGGCCATCGGCCGGAGTTTATGCCGACTTGACCCGATTGTGGAGAGTCAACCTCTCGGGCCAGGCGATATTTTACCGTCTGGGAGAAAAGCATCAAACACTCAAGGGGACATTACGCCAGAGTTTCATGGTCAATGTGAATAACACTATGGAACTTACGGCGTCGCGCGAAGAGACGTTCCATCACGATCTAACGGACATTATGCTCGGCTGGAATTTTTATTTCTGACCGACGAGTGTGGGCTATCGCACATAAACCAGGAAAAATTTTAACGGCCCTGTTGACACCTGATGCGTTTCTATTTATAATCGCATCACAGAATCAAGTCGCAGAGAGTAAAACATTATCCGTCACCAGGAAAGGAAGATTCTTATGCTCAGGAAACCATTTTTTAAAATGCTTTCTCTTTATCTGGTAGTTGCAACTTTTCTTTTGACCCTTCCTTCGCAGGGCTGGGCCATGTTCGTCCCGTCCGGGGAATCCTCCCCGCTCAGACAGGCTGATCTGCTCACCGTCCAAAAAACACTCGAATCATCGGTGATCAAACAGCGACTCCTGGATTTCGGACTTTCCCCGGAAGAAGCTTCATCGAGGATCAACAGGCTTTCCGATGCGCGTCTTCATCAGTTTGCCGCGAACCTTAACTCGCTGGAGCCGGGCGCAGATGGTGTCGATGCCCTGATATTTCTCATTCTCGTGGCAATCCTGGTGGTCGTGATACTCCAAGCTTCAGGCCACCGGGTCATTATCAGGAGGTAGTAAAAGAGCGTTAAACCACTTCGGGAGGGCCCTCAATGAAGACCATGTTGAATGCTTTTTATACAAAACCGCTTATTATCTATCTTGCCACGGCGCTGCTGGCCCTCTCAACCTTCGCCGGACCCGCCGAGGCAATGTTCGTTCCAACGGCGTCTCCCCAGGATTTCGCAGGAGCGTTCAATGCGTCCGCAAGCCGGACCGCGGACCTGGCCAAGGTCCAGACCGCCCTTGAATCGAAGGTCATCCGTCAAAAGCTCCTGGACTACGGATTGTCTCCCGAGGAGACCATGGCGCGACTCAACACGCTCTCGGACGGTCAGATCCATCAACTCGCGACTCAGACGGATTCACTCCAGGCTGGCGGAGACGTTGTCGGTTTCATGGTAGGGGTCATGGTCCTTGCCATTCTGGTCGTTGTTTTGATTTTACTGGTGCAAGGCCGGATCGAGGTGCGGTGAAGGTGATCAATGACCACTGCCGAATAACGGCCGGGGAGGGGAACAGAAGCGCCTGCGGCCTTGTTATTCTCATCGCGGTCCTTGCACTCGGCGCGGTATTCTTCGGCGGATGTGCAAGCAAAAATTTTTCGGCCATCAGGCCGGGCATAGAATCGCGGGGCCACTATATCGAAGGAGTCCCTTTCTATAAACAGAGCGACTCCACCTGCGGGCCGGCGGCGCTTGCGGCCGTTTTTGCATTTTGGGGCCGGCAGGTGAACCTGGAGGAGATTACCTCAAGAGTATACCTTCCGCAACTCCGCGGCACCCTCCCCATGGATATGGAAAGCTATGCCCGTGAAACGGGATTGCATACGGTGTCCTCCGTTGGCACGCTCGCGGACTTGAAGGCCTCTATTCGAAAAGGGGTGCCGGTCATCTGCATGCTTGACCTCGGGTTCAGTCTTTATCATCAACCGCACTATGTTACTGTCATTGGATTTGACGATGTCAACAGTCTGATCGTCGAGCATGACGGCCTGCACTCGAACAGCCTGGTCACCTATGCCAAATTCGGTTCGGCATGGGCCCGGGCAGGCCGCTGGATGCTCGTGATCACGCCGTGAACGGTTTTGGACAAACCATGAACGATGGGTATGCCCGCATCGGACCTGTAAAATTGTACGCAGCGATTTTTCTCGCAGCGCTGCTTTTTTGCGGATGTTCGCTTCCGAAAATCATTATTCTGCACGATCCGCTCACAGCCCAGGAGCACAACAACCTCGGTAAAATCTACGAATCGCAAGGGAAACTCGACCTTGCCGCGAAGCAGTACCGCGAGGCGCTCGCCAAAGACGATAAGTACGTGCCGTCCCTGCTGTTATTGGGCGATCTTTCCTACCGGACAAAAAATTATTCCGAGGCGGAGTCTGTTTACAAGAAGGCCATTCGTCTCCAGCCGGAGAACGGCGACATCTATAACAACTTGTGCTGGGTTTATCTCGATCAACATGCCGGGATCGAGAAAGCCGAAGACCTTATTCAGACCGCCATCCGGGTGACCCCGGGACATCGGGCTTATTATGCCGATACGCAGGGAGTGATCCTGTTACGGCTGGGCAGGCTTGCAGAGTCAATAGCTGCGCTCAAGGAAGCTGTAGCGCTGTTGCCCAATGACAATACCGCGTATCTTGCCGAGTCGTATCTGCATTTAGCGGAGGCGTATCGGGCTGCCGGCGATGCAGCCCACGCGGCAGAGGCGGAAGCATTCGCTGAGAAATACCGGGCGCAAAAATAATTGGATGATTCCTGCCTCAAAGGTGGTCCTGTCGTCATTTTTTTCTGATTTCAACACCCATAAAAGTTAAAACGCATGCTTTCGTACTGAGGAACGTGCTCGGCCGGTGCGGCAATCCGTCTTATTATCGGAGCCCCGGGCCCGGTTGAGCACAACCTGTATAAACAGCGGTTCTAAGCAGCGGTTCTGATTGACTTATTATGCGTTTTCTAGTATCTTGTGGTCTGACTGAAAAAAACAGGCTTTTCAAAAGGGCACGGTGCAGTTTACGACAGAGGGCTGAATCCCGCGACCTGCAATCCCCCGGCTCCTGCCGGAGGGGGCTCCACTGAAGCGACGCATCAGGGGAGAGGGGGCCACATGAATCATGCCGCCAGAGAGGGTGCTGAACCTTGATTCCCCTGCGAGACATCAATCCGACAGAACGTTTTGCCGTCATTACATTCAGCCTGATCTTATTGAACGTCGCAGTTTTCATTTTCGAATTGACACTCGGCAACCGGGCGAGTGAACTGTTCATGGAATCGTTTGCACTGGTCCCTGCGCGTCTGTTTGCTTCTCCCAGGCCGGCGGGCGCTGTAATCCCCGTCGAGGCGACGCTGGTTACCTCCATGTTCCTTCATGGCGGTTTTTTGCATATCGGCGGGAACATGCTGTACCTGTGGATCTTCGGCAATAACATCGAGGATGCCACCGGGAGGGTACGATTCATCTTTTTTTATCTGATCTGCGGGATCCTTGCCGCTTATGCGCATGCGTACATTAACTTCACCTCCCTCACGCCCATGATCGGGGCCAGCGGCGCAATCTCCGGCGTGCTTGGCGCCTATCTGCTCCTGTATCCCCGGGCGCGGGTCATCACCCTGGTGTTCTTCGGATTTTACGTGAGGACGGTCCAGGTGCCCGCCATGTACGTCCTGGGGTTTTGGTTTGCGCTCCAGTTTCTAAGCGCCATGGTGTCGGGCGGTTCAGCCGGAGGAGTGGCGTGGTACGCCCATGTTGCCGGCTTTATTGCCTGCATGCTCCTGATCGGGCCATTTAAGCGGAAAACGGTTCTATTCGGCGGAGGGAGGTGATTTACGCAGGTATGATCATTTCGTGCGAATGCGGCGCAAAACTGAAGATTGATGACGCAAAGCTGGCGGGCAGACGCATCAAGGTCCGGTGCCCCCGGTGCGGCAATGTGCTCCCGGTCCAGGGTCACCCTCTGTCTTTGCCCGGAGCGGCCCCTGCCTCCGTAAAGATTGCCCGTACCTCATCGGTCCCGTCCGGCCCCCTGGTGCTCGTTGCCCATGACAGCGAGGTGCTCAGAAATACGGTCTGCGAAGTCCTGATTGATGCGGGTTTCCGGGTGGATACAGCGGCGAACGGGCCGGAAGCGCTCAAAAAAGCGGCCCGGAACAAGCCGCAGGGGCTGGTACTTGATGTCGGTCTTCCGGGAATTTACGGATTTGAGCTCTGTGAACGTCTGAAGAGCAGCCCTGAGACGAGGGGGATCAAGGTCGTTCTTCTTTCCTCCGTCTATGACAAGAGTAAATATAAACGGACGCCGGTCAGCCTCTACGGGGCGGACGATTACATCGAAAAGCATCATATTCCCGATGCACTGCCCACGAAGATGCGCAGGCTCATTTTCCCGGAAGAATTCGTACAGAACGAGCCCAAGGCCGCTGAATCAGCCGCGCACCGTCTTCCTGAGATGTCCAGGCCGCCGGCGAGGGAATTCGCGCCATCCCTGCTGGGCCAGGACCCTGTTGCGCCGTCGGACCGTGACATCGGGGGTTCCTCTCCTCCTCAGCCTGCGGCGAAGGCCGGATCATCGGAGTGGCATGACGGGGGTGCAATATCTCCCGAATCGTTCAGTCTGGACGCTTCCATTTTTCAGAAAGAGGAGTGCGATATCCCCCGGGTCGAGGCATCGGACCCTGAAGCCGTGGAAAAAGCGAGGCGGTTTGCCCGCATTATCGTTTCCGACATTGCGCTCTATAATCAGGACCTGGTGATCGAAGGGATCAGGAACGGCACCTTCTACGATCTGCTGCAGACCGACGTTCAGGAGGGTCGGGAACTCTACGATAAGCGCGTGCCGGCCGTGATCAGGACAAAAAAAGATTATTATCAAGAAGCCTTCGATAATTTCCTTTCCGCTGCAAAACGTAAGAATGTTCGTTGACATACGAAACGAGTTTTAGTATAGTATACAAATTCGTCGGGGCGTAGCGCAGCCTGGTAGCGCACTTGGTTCGGGACCAAGGGGTCGGAGGTTCGAATCCTCTCGCCCCGACCATTTTTTTTCTTTCCTGATTGCTCACAGACTCGAGAGGGAACGCAGTATTGTTTTCGATGAGCAATTGTTCGACGCGCAGGGAAGGGCAGGTATTTACGGCATTTCGTTTGCTGGGTTATAAGGACAACAAAGACGGGCGGATCATTCCCGGCGATCAGAAAAATCGAAATATCGAAACTGCCTCCATCTTTTCTTGCCCCACGAGGTTTTCATGAGCGAGAGGGAACGGTCGGTTGATGATTTGATGGGTGCCGAGCCCTATGGCGCAGAGAACGGGGAAAAAGAAGAGGAAAGCGGGGGCCGGAACGCCGGCAACGCTGAATCCTCAGAAGGAGCATCAGACAGCGGCCCCCAGAAGGGCCTCGATGCCATCAAGTATTACCTCAAGGAAATCCGCAAGACCGCCCTTCTAACTTTTGAGCAGGAACAGGAACTGGCCAAAAGGATTGCGCAGGGCGATCAGGGGGCCCGCGCCAGGATGATCGAGGCGAACCTCCGTCTCGTTGTCGCCATCGGGAAAAAATACATCAACCGCGGTTTGCAGTTTTCCGATATCATCGAGGAAGGAAACCTCGGGCTGATCAGGGCCGTCGAAAAATTCCAATACCAGCGCGGCTTCAAATTCAGCACCTACGCCTCATGGTGGATCAAGCAGGCCATTGAACGGGCTATTGTCAACCAGACCCGGACCATCCGCCTGCCTGTTCACATCGCCGAGATCGTCAACTCCTACTTGCGCGCCACCCGCCAGCTCACGCAGTCCCTCGGCCGCGATCCGCAAATAGAAGAAATCGCGAAGAAGATGAAGGTCACCGTGGAGAAGGTGAGAAGTATTTCCAAGGTCGTGCGCGAGACCTATTCCTTGGACATGCTTATCGGCGACCAGGAAGAGGATACGCTCAAGGACATTCTCCAGGACAACAACGCCGTGTCTCCGGCGAGCATCTCCGACGAAATCAGGAGGCGCGAACATATCGATGAATGGCTCCTGCAGCTTTCGGTGAGCGAACGGAAAGTCATCGAGATGCGGTTCGGCCTCGTTGACGGCGAGCCAAAGACCCTGGACAGCATCGGCAAGGAATTCGGAATTACCCGGGAGCGCGTCAGGCAGATCGAGACCCAGGCGCTCAATAAGCTCCGGGCCATTACCAAGCGTAAAAAGATCGATCTGGAAGAAATGTTGTGACAAATTCGGAATGCGGAATAAAGACGAAAGCCTTCTGATTCTAAATTGCCATTCTGCATTGCAATTGAAATATTTAAACAGATTCGTTGCTTCGTCTTCCCAAAATCCAAAATCCGCAATCTACAATCCGCAATAAAAATGCCCCTGTAGCTCAGGTGGATAGAGCAGCGGTTTCCTAAACCGCGTGCCGGGTGTTCGAATCACCCCAGGGGCACCAAATAAGCGTCAAAAAGGACCGGCTACTGTGCCGGTTTTTTTGTGGTTTCAGACGGCTCAAGGTCTTTTCGTGAAGAATAATCGTTTTTGTGTAAAAAGAACGCAAAAAGACGGGATGAGAGGTTTTTATCCTTGACAAACTCACTGAAATCTCATAAAATTCGCTCTTGTTACGCAACAGAACATCATAGGCTCGTAGCTCATGGGGAGAGCGCTACCTTGACACGGTAGAGGTCGGCGGTTCGAAACCGCCCGGGCCTACCATGATTTGATTTAACCACAACTATGTTATCCTTATGAGTGAAATACAGCTCAGGCTGCCTGACGGTCAGGTCCGAAAGTATGCCTCTGGCATCACCGGTCAGGAAGTTGCCGAGAAAATCGGCTCACGCCTCTCCAAAGACGCGCTTGCCATAAAATTAGACGGTCAACTTCAGGATCTGAACATACCTGTGGAACGCAGTGCTGCGATCGAAATCGTTACCTTCAGCGCACCGGAGGGCCGCGAAACGTACTGGCACAGCACTTCGCACCTCATGGCGCATGCGGTTAAACAGCTCTTTCCGCAGGTAAAGCTCGCTATCGGTCCGGCTATCGAAGAAGGGTTCTACTACGACTTCGATCTCGATCGCCCTCTGACGCCCGAGGACCTGCTGAAGATCGAAAAGAAGATGGCAGAGCTTGCCAAGGCGGCTGCGCCGATCAAAAGAAAAAATATTTCCAAGGCGGATGCCTTGGCGTTCTTTCAAAAACTGGGGGAGATCTACAAAGTAGAGCTCATCAACGAATTGCCCGATGAGGCGATATCGATTTACGAGCAGGGCGATTTCGCGGACCTCTGCCGCGGGCCTCATGTGTCGTCCACGGCAAAGATCAAGTCATTCAAGCTCCTTACCATCGCAGGCGCCTACTGGCGCGGCAGCGAGAAGAACAAGATGCTGCAGCGGATCTACGGCATCTCCTTCCCGACAAAGGACGCGCTCGATGCCTATCTCGCTCGTCTCGAAGAGATCAAGCGGCGCGATCACCGGAAACTCGGCAAGGACCTGGATCTGTTCTCCCTGTCCGACGAAGTGGGCGGCGGCCTGGTCCTGTGGCATCCCCGGGGCGCGCTCATTCGGAAGACCATCGAGGACTTCTGGCGCGACGAGCATCAAAAGAATGGTTACGACTTCGTGTTTTCTCCTCATGTCGGCCGCGGGACCTTGTGGGAGACGTCGGGCCATCTCGGTTTTTACCGGGAGAACATGTATTCTTCCATGGAAGTGGAGGGGCAGGAGTTTTATGTAAAACCCATGAACTGCCCTTTTCACATCATGATCTACAAAAACAAGCTCCGCTCCTACCGCGAGTTGCCGATGCGGTTCGCGGAACTGGGCACGGTGTACCGGTTCGAGCGCTCCGGCGTGCTGCACGGCCTTTTGCGCGTCCGCGGATTCACGCAGGACGACGCGCACATCTTCGTGGCGCCGGAGGACATGGAAACAGAGGTCATCCGGGTCATCGGGTTCGTGGTGAAGATGCTCAGGACCTTCTGGTTCGAGGATTTTAAAGCGTATATCGCAACGCGGCCGGAAAAGTCCGTGGGCGACAATACCTTATGGGAACAGGCGACCCAGGCCCTTAAGGTTGCCGCGGATAAAGTTCAACTCGGATACGAGATGGACGAAGGCGGAGGGGCCTTCTACGGACCCAAGATCGATATCAAGATCAAGGACGCCCTGGGACGGCTGTGGCAGTGTTCAACGGTCCAGTTCGACTTCAACATGTCGGAACGGTTCGACATGACCTATATCGGCGTGGACAACCAGCAGCACCGGCCTTATATGATCCACCGGGCGCTCCTGGGATCGATCGAGCGGTTCTTCGGCATGCTCATCGAGCACTACGCGGGAGCATTCCCCGTCTGGCTTGCTCCGGTGCAGGCGAAGGTGATCTCGATCACGGACAAGCAGCTCGACTATGCAAAAGGCGTCCGGGAGCAGCTGCTTGCAGCGGGGATCAGGGCGGAACTCGACACCCGCTCGGAAAAGATCGGGTTCAAGATCCGCGAGGCTGCCATGGAAAAGGTGCCCTACATCCTCGTGGTGGGAGACAAGGAAGTCGAACAGGAGGCGGTCGCGGTTCGTGAACGCGGCGGCAAAGACCTGGGCGTTATGAAGCTTGCGGAATTTATCAGTGCTCTCCAGGGACTTATTCAAAAAAAGAGTATTTCTACAGAATTAATAAGGGGGTGATTGTCTATCAGTAAAATTACAACAAGAATCAACTACATGATCAAGGTGAAGGAGGTCCGCGTCATCGATGCTGAAGGCGGACAGCTCGGCATCCTGGATACACGGGAAGCGATCAAGAAGGCCGAAGAAGCCGGGCTCGACTTGGTCGAAGTGGCGCCGACGGCGAAACCGCCGGTTTGCCGGAACATGGACTTCGGCAAGTACAAGTACGAGATGGCCAAAAAGGCCGCCGAATCGAGAAAACACCAGACCGTCATCGTTGTCAAAGAAATTAAACTCCGACCGAGGACGGACGACCATGACGTCAATTTCAAGTTGAACAACATCAAACGGTTCCTTGAGGAAGGCAACAAGGTCAAAGTCACCGTTATGTTTCGAGGAAGAGAGATGGCCCATATCGACCACGGCAGGGCGGTGCTGAACCGTATCATCACCGAACTGCAGAATGACGCCATTGTGGAGTCGTCGCCCCGCTTGGAAGGACGGAACATGACCTTACTGCTCGGTGCTAAGGCAAAAACGGTATAATCGGACGAAGATACCCATCCCATGGTGATTTCGCGGAGAAAACCGTCTCCGTTGTTGATACAGTTGCTGCAAAAACTTACGATTTTGGAAGGGGAATAGTATGGCAAAGATGAAACTGAAAACGAACCGGAGCGCTGCCAAGAGGCTCAAGGTGTCCGGAACCGGCAAGATCATGAGGCGTAAGGGCTGGAAGGGCCATCTCCTTTCCGGTAAAAACGCCACGCGCAGGAGACGGTTGACCGGAAGCTTCGTAGTGGACAAAGATAACAAGAAGAACATTCAGCGGATGCTTCCGTACGGACTGAACTAATTATTACGTACTCTGTACAGAGTTCACTATTGAAATTGTCGTACAGCGACAGTTGAGAACTCTGAACAATGAACATTGAACTTGACTGAGGAGGTTTACTGCAATGCCGAGAGCTAAAGGCGGCCCTAAAACGAGGGCCAGAAGAAATCGCGTACTCAACCTGGCAGAGGGATACTGGGGCGCAAAATCAAAACTGTTCCGCTCCGCTACCGAAGCGGTTGACCGTGCACTGAAGTATGCATACCGGGATCGCAAGGCCCGCAAGCGGGATTTTCGCAGGCTGTGGATCGCGCGTATTAATGCTGCCGCGCGCTTGAACGGCGTGACATACAGCAGGTTCATGGCCGGCCTCACGAAGAGCGGTGTGGGCATCGACCGGAAGATCCTCGCTGATCTCGCGATAACCGATCCCGCCAGCTTTACGAAGCTTGTCGATACGGCAAAGGCCGCTTCGTAAGTCGACTAATTAACCACGGGGCCCGACAGTGTGGGGACGCACAGATTCGCACAGTTGAAAATAATAAAAATTTATTTTTCTGAGTTTCTCCGTGCGTCCGTGAAGCGGACCAGTGATATCATTCCTTATTGATCAATATCGGCCCCGGGAGTCCGGGGCCTTTTTTTGTTGACAAGGGTGCACGATTCGGTTAAAAATCAGCAGACAAATTATGTGGATACGCGGCCGTTCATGTATCGCGGCCTTCATGGCTTGCGCCATCATGCTGCTCGTTTCAAAGCCTGCATACCCGTCTTATAACTCTGAAGCCGGGCATAGGTATACTATCGCCCGCCAGCGCCTGGCAAACCTCAGGAAATCCCCGAAAAAAAAGAAATACCGCTCCTACTGGATGGATTGCATCAGATCCTTCGAACTGGTGGAAAAAAAGTATCCCCACAGTCCGAGTGCCGGAGATGCCTGTTTTGACCGGGCGGGGACCTATCAGGACCTCTATCTATTCAATAAGTTTTCCAGGGATCTCAACAACTCACTCCAGATCAACGATAAGTGTCAGGTCGCCTATCCGAAGCATGCCCGGGCGCCTGAGGCGCTTTACCACATCATTGAATTGACCCTCGCGTACAAAAAAAATAAAACAGCGGCGGCTGCAACATTCACGAAGCTGTCGAAGTTATACCCCAACAGCGTCTGGACGAGGAAAGCAAAAGCGCTGTTCCCTTCGCGCGGGAGAATTTCCCGGAAACGACGGCAGCGGGAACCGGAGATCCGCAGGATGCCGGTGCCGGTGATCGCAGCCCCGGGAAATACGGGGCCTGCCGGCGTGCTCCAGAAAATCAGATATTGGTCCGGCGGGGCCTATACCCGTATCGTGATTGATCAGAGCACTGCTGTCAGGTTCCGGGCCCAGGAGCTCAAGCATCCGGACCGTCTGGTATTCGACGTTTTGAATACGCGGCTCGACCCTTCTGTGGACAAGGATCCGCTGCCGGTGAACGACGGCATCCTGAAGCAGGTCCGTGCCAGTCAATACGCGCCTGACATCGTGCGCGTGGTCCTTGACCTCGCTAGTATCAAGAGCTATGTTGCTTTTCCGCTCCACGATCCGGAGCGTCTTGTCATTGATGTGACCGGAGACGGCGTAAAGGGGGCGGCTACTCCTGTTGTAAGCGCCGATGCGGATACCACGCAAACGATGGAAAGTAATGCCGAGAAAAAACCGATGGTGAAGACGGGACCCCAGACTTCCGTTCCTCTTTTGCCGAAGATCCCCGACGCGAAAAATGGAGAGGATGATAATAAACTTTCCCTATCCCGGCAGCTTGGCCTGAAGATAAAAACCATTTGCATCGACGCGGGTCACGGCGGATATGATCCGGGCGCCATCGGCAAGGGCGGTTTAAAGGAAAAAACGGTCACCCTTGATGTTGCGAAACGGCTGGCTGTTCTTATAAAGGAACGGCTCGGCTGCAAGGTGGTCATGACCCGCGACACTGACGTATTCGTACCGCTTGAGGAAAGACCATTTATCGCCAAATCAAAAGGCGCCGACCTGTTCGTGTCCATCCATGTGAACGCAAACCGGAAACGGAATGCGCGCGGGATTGAAACGTACGTACAGAGCCTGCGGGCCTCCGACCGGGACGCTATGGCAACGGCTGCGCGAGAAAACGCCATGTCCACGAAAAAACTGAGCGAGCTCAAAACCGAGCTGGACCGTATCTTCGCGGACCTTACGCGGGACGACAAAATCGAGGAATCCCTCTACCTGGCCGATTCGGTGCAAGGGTCGCTCGTGAAAAGTCTCAAATCCGTTAACCATCACGCTGATGATCTCAAGGCCAGGATCAAACGGGCGTTTTTCTATGTCCTGATCAATACGGAGATGCCGAGCATTCTGGCGGAGGTCGGGTTTATCAGCAACCCGG
>DAIDTZ010000206.1 GCA_027456925.1 Nitrospirota bacterium | reverse complement strand
CCCGGCGTTTCCCCCGGCTGGGCCAAAAAGGGGTTCTTTCCGTCGATGGAGAGGAGCTTGAAGTCGCCCGGTTCAAAGACCAGCGTGACCCTGCCGCCGTCCTTTACGCTTGTCTCGCCCCCGGCAATCCATTCTGCATCCCAGGTAAAGGTTACCTTCATTCGGCTTGTCTCATCGATCATGATGATCATTCTCGCGTACTGGATGTTGAAATGGATCGTGCTATATTTGGAAAATACCGTTGTCAGGGCTTTTGCGAAACCGTCCCGATCAGGATATGACTTCGACACATCGGATAGAAAGGCGTCGAGATCCTTCGCCTCATAATACTTGTCCATGTCCCGGAGAACCGAGAGGATGGTTTTGGTTTTGTATGTGGTCTGGTCCGGCAATTTTTTCGTGCTGCAGGCGGAAGCGGTGAGCAGGACTGCTGTGATGACGACAACTGAGAAGATGCGATTCATGGGGCCTCCGGATGGTTCGAATGGAGTAGATTCAAGTCTCAGGTCTCAAGTCCGAGACACGTGAGACTACAATATCTTTTTCAAAAACTGCCCGGTGTACGACTCCTTCACCTGTGCAATATCCTCGGGTGTTCCCTGGGCCACGATCTGTCCGCCCCGGTCCCCGCCTTCGGGGCCGAGGTCGATGATCCAGTCCGCGGTTTTGATCACGTCGAGGTTATGCTCGATCACGACCACGGTGTTGCCCGTGTCCACGAGTTGGCTCAGCATGTCCAGAAGCTTCTGCGTGTCGGCAAAGTGGAGCCCCGTCGTGGGTTCATCGAGGATATAGAGCGTCCGTCCCGTGGCGCGGCGGGATAGTTCTTTCGAAAGCTTGACCCGCTGCGATTCGCCGCCGGAAAGGGTCGTGGCTGATTGCCCCAGGGTGATGTACCCGAGCCCGACGTCCAGGAGCGTCTGAAGCTTTGACCTGACGGGCGGCACGTTCTGAAAAAAGTCAAAAGCCTGCTCTACGGTCATGGCGAGCACCTCGGCAATGTTCTTTCCCTTGTATTTGATGTCCAGGGTCTCGCGATTGTACCGGGTCCCGTGGCATACGTCGCAGGTCACATACACATCGGGCAGGAAATGCATCTCGATCTTGATCAGGCCGTCGCCTTCGCAAGCTTCGCACCTGCCGCCTTTGACGTTAAAGCTGTAGCGGCCGGGTTTGTACCCGCGCATGCGCGACTCCGGCAGCTGTGCGAAAAGATCGCGCACCGGTCCGAACACTCCGGTGTAGGTGGCTGGGTTCGAGCGCGGCGTCCTGCCGATGGGCGACTGGTCGATATCGATCACTTTGTCGATGTGCTCCAGACCTTTGATGTCCTTGTGTTTGCCCGCGCGCTCCGTGGAGCGGTAGAGGCGCTGGGCAAGGGCGCGGTACAGGATGTCCACGACCAGCGTGCTCTTGCCCGAACCCGAAACGCCGGTCACGCAGGTGAGCACTCCGAGCGGGAACTGCACGGTGATGTTTCTCAGGTTGTTCTCTATGGCGATTACGACGCTGATGGATTTTTCGAAGGACCTGCGG
>DAIDTZ010000205.1 GCA_027456925.1 Nitrospirota bacterium | reverse complement strand
CCTGGGAAGCCTGCGGCACGAGCGGCATGAAGGTGCTTGTCAATGGAGGGCTCAATCTGTCGGAGCTGGACGGCTGGTGGGCCGAGGCATACACGCCTGAAGTGGGGTGGGCGCTGGGAGACGGGAAGGAGCGCGGTGATGACCCGGCCTGGGATGCCGTTGAAGCCAAGGCACTCTACGCACTGCTCGAAAAAGAGGTGATACCGGAGTTCTATACCCGTGACCAAAACGGCATTTCCGCGGCTTGGGTCGCCCGGATCCGCAACAGCATGGCGCGGCTGACGCCGCGCTTTTCCAGCAACCGCGCTGTGCGGGAATACACCGAGCGATATTACCTTCCCGCTGCAACGGCTTTTCGCAAGCGCGCTGCGGATAAGGGCGCACTGGGGGCGCACGTCGTGAATTGGCAACGCGCCCTGGAGCAGCATTGGTCCGATCTGCGCTTCGGTGAAGTGAAAGTATCGAATGGCAAGGGGAAGCACCTGTTCGAGGTCCAGGTTTATTTCGGCGGTCTCGACCCCCGTGCGGTCCGTGTAGAACTGTATGCGAACGGCGCGAACGGCAATGAGCCGGTGCAACAGGAAATGACGCGAGGCCGGCAACTTGCGGGCGCAAACGGCTATGTCTATGCCGCGAGTGTATCGGCCAACCGTCCTGCCGCGGACTTTACGGCCCGGATACGGCCATGGCATGCCGCAGCCTCGGTCCCTCTCGAAGCCGCGCAAATCCTGTGGCAGCGATGACCCTGATCGACAACATAAGGAAGCGGATACTGTTCAGGAAAAAGAGCATAACTCAATCCCTGGAATACGCCGAGAGCATCATCGACACCGTGCGTGAACCCCTGATTTCCCTGGATCAGGACCTCAGGGTGGTCACTGTCAGCCGTTCCTTCTATGAATTCTTCAAGGTAAAACCTGAAGACACCGTGGGACAGCTGATTTATGATCTGGGCAATAAACAGTGGGACATCCCCAAGCTGCGGGAACTGCTGGAAACCATCCTTCCCCAAAAGACGACCTTTGACAACTATGAGGTTGAACATGATTTTGCCGCCATCGGCAGACGCGTAATGCTTTTGAATGCCCGCCAAATTAAACGAAAGAAGGGGAAGGAGCGGATCATCCTTCTGGCAATCGAGGACATCACGGCGCGGAAGGAAATGGAACAGGAGCTCAAACGGCTCGCCTATCATGACCACCTGACGGGCCTGCCGAACCGAATGCTGCTCATCGACCGTTTGAGCCTGGCTTTAAAACAGGCCGACAGACACCGGATGAAGGTTGCCCTCATGATGCTCGACCTTGACAAGTTCAAAGAGGTCAATGATTCCCTCGGTCATCATATTGGAGATAAGCTGCTGCAGGCTGTTGCGGAAAAACTGACGGGAATCCTCCGGAAGGGAGACACCGTTGCCCGTTTCGGCGGCGATGAATTCATCCTCGTGCTTCCTGAACAAAAAGACGCCCAGAATGCCATTCAGGTTGCCCGGAAGATTATCGATGCTTTCCGGGACGCTGTTGTTCTTGAGGGGCACTCGCTCATCGTTACCAGCAGCATCGGGATCGCCCTCTATCCCGATCATGGCGCGGATATCGACATCATTCTGAAAAACGCCGACAGCGCCATGTATCAGGCCAAGCAAGAGGGACGGAACCAATACCATGTTTATAACCAGGAAAGCAGGTGAGATGCTGATTTTGCAAACAGGCCAGATCACCTGCCACGACACCGCAGGAGCTCCGGTCCCTTGTCCCGGCAGCGGGCAGGACGGGGAGTTCAGGAAAGGCGTCCCCTGGCCGATTCCGCGCTTTGATCCGGAGGGCGATACGGTGCTCGATTGTCTGACCGGCCTCGTTTGGACAAGGGATGCGAACGTTGCTGAATTTCCCGTGACCTGGCAGGAAGCGATCGATTACATCAGAGGCATGAACCACCGAAAGGCCTTCGGCTTCCCGGACTGGCGTCTTCCCAATCGCCGCGAGCTCCGGAGTCTCATGAGCCATCAGACGAAAAAGCCGGCCCTGGCGCAGGGACATCCCTTTTGGAACGTTTTTTCCGGCTGGTACTGGACATCGACATCGGCTGCGATCAATACCGCCTATGCATGGTATATCCACATGGAGGGAGCGCGCATGTTTTACGGCGGAAAGACGCAGTTCTTTCTGCTCTGGCCCGTGAGAGGTACCGGGAACGGCGTCCTTGCCGTGACAGGCCAGACGCAATGCTACGACGCCGGCGGCAGCGTCATTCCCTGCGCCGGATCGGGACAGGACCATGAATTCGAGTACGGCCAACCATGGCCGAAGCCGCGTTTCGAAATATTCGGCGACGCTGTCATTGACCGTCTCACCGGCCTCCTCTGGCGCAGGACAGCAGATGCTGCAGGGCAGCCAATGACGTGGAGCGACGCTCTTGCCGTCGTAGCGCAGATGAACCGGGATGCCGGCGGAAGTCTGCTCTGGAGGCTGCCCAACATCAATGAGCTGGAATCCCTGGTGGACTGCAGCAGGCACAGCCCGGCATTGCCTGAGGGCCACCCATTCACCCAGGTGCGCGAAGGCTACTGGTCGTCCACAACGAGCATGTTCGAACCTGACTGGGCGTGGGCGTTGTACCTCGGTAAAGGCGCGGTCGGTGTGGGGCAGAAGCGGGGCGCTCATTTTTACGCATGGGCGGTGTGCGACGCACCCTGAATCGAACCAGGGAAGCGTGAGCACTCGTCATGAAAGCCGTTGCCGATGTCGATGAAAGGACCAAGAGAAGAAATTGTTTCAATCCACGTTCATGGGATGGGAGGATAGGAATGAATAAATGGCTCTTCGCGGCATCAGCGATCGTACTCATGACAGCCACGGCCTGTGCTCAAATGGGTCGTGGCCGGGGCGGTGGAATGATGGATGGCGGTTGGGGATGGGGTATGGGCTATGGAGGGGGTTTTTGACTGATTACCGCGGTCCTCGTTGTTGTGGTTGTTTATATGATGAAACGAAAATGATAAAGGAGAATGATATGAAAAAACTCGTGCTTGCCCGCTAAAACCGATCCGCATAAACAGTAAAAGGACCGTGACCCGCGGTCGCAGACATCATGCGTGTCATCAAGAATATTCTTCTGTTCAAAAAGAAAGAAAATGATGTTATGATGTAAAGACATGGTGTGATCATTTTAAGTGCGGCAAGTTAGTCAGTTACGAATGAAATTCTGCTCGAAGTGGATAGAAAAAATCTTAAACCTTTGACAGGATAACAGGGTGCCCGATCAGCAGCGTATGCCATTGTCGCATAGGCTTAACATGTTCAAGGAGGATTTTTCTATGAAGAAAGCGGTCATTGCAGCCATTATTGCGTTTCTGACGTTTCACGGAGTCGCTGCCGCATGCACCATACTGAATCGACACGAGGTCCAGAGCGGAGACAGCAAAAGCATCGAAGGCGTTTGCTCGAACAACAGTCTGCCGATCACCTGTAATTTCGTCAAGGGCGAGGGAATCACCTGTGCCGGACCCGGCGGGAGTTACAGCGGGGCTGACCTGGACACGCTCATCTTTTCCGCCTGCGGATGCAGCGCTCAGGACGAAAAGGAAATGCGGGAGAAGAACAAACTGTGAAGACGGCAAACGGTCGTGAACGAAGTTTTGCCCCGTTCCTGCATGAGGACATGCCGCCGGATCAGCGATCAATTTTCGAAACGGATCAGGGAAGGCTTGCCCGGTTTTGACCGCGCCGTATCACGATTCTAAAGGAGGGGAAAATGATTACCGTTGTCCTTGTTGTTATTGTCATTGCCGGCATCGTTGTTTTTTCAATACAAAACGCGGCGCCGGCTGCCATAGCATTTCTGTTCTGGCACTTCGAAGCGTCTCTTGCCATAATCGTACTGCTTTCTTTTCTGATCGGCATGTTCGTCGGGATGGCCGTGTTGTCCTGGATTCGAATGCGGCGGGCGGCAAGAAAGAAAAAAGATCAGGAAACGAAGCGATCGAACAGCGACAGACCGTTATAGACGCAGGCGGGGGACGAGCGGAGTTCTTCGCTCCAGGGAGATCATGTTTTTCCTAAAAGGGTTGATTGTCGGTTTTGTGATTGCCGTACCAATAGGGCCTATCGGCATACTCTGCGCCCGGCGCACGCTGACGCACGGCCGGAAGGCGGGTTTTGTTTCCGGCATGGGCGCGGCCACGGCGGATGTGGTCTACGGTTTTATTGCAGCCTTCGGGATTACTACCTTCATATCGGACCTGCTCACCGGAAAACAGTTCTGGCTCAGGCTTTCGGGCGGAGCGTTCCTGTGCCTTCTCGGGGCCAAAACGTTCATTGAAAAACCGGAGAGGAAAAGCTTAAGTTCGATTTTAAGGAAAAAGAAAAAACGGCATGCCGGAATGTATCTCTCCACTTTTTTTCTTACGCTTACGAATCCTCTGACCATCTTATCTCTGGCTGCGGTCTTTGCCGGGCTCGGGCTTGCCGGCGCCAAGTCGAACATTATTTCTGCGCTTATCCTGGTCCTGGGAGTATTTCTGGGCTCGCTGCTCTGGTGGCTGTTTTTTATCGGGGTGTTCAGTATATTCAGGAAACGATTCAGCCATCATGAAATACAGTGGGTAAACAGGATCGCGGGCCTGATCATTGCAAGTTTCGGCGTGTTTGTCCTCGGCAGTCTGGTATAAAGCGACGCTGATAAGAGCGGAAATGAGTCCGGCGGTTTGCCGCCTGTTGAAGGAGGGCCAGCTTGAAACAACCGTTGTCCGGCCATAGCCGTTCGAAGGCCGCCCACAGGATAGAGCGGTGGCTTGCGCAGAGGCCATTCCCTCCGTCAAACCGGCTTGCCCAAAAGACCCGCCGGGTCCTGGAGATACTGTATCTTGCAGTAAAAAAGTTTCTGCAGATTGACGGTGCAGAGTGGGCCGGAGCGTTCGCTTTCAATGCGTTCTTTTCGCTGTTTCCCTTGATCATTCTTTTTGTCACGATTGCGTCGTATTTTATTGACCGTGACCGGGCCGGAACAGCTATTATCGGCTACGTGGAAAAATATGTCCCGATCAGCGGCGAAATGCAGCGTTCCATTTTTGACACCATCGCCGGGGTGGTTTCAGCGCGCAGGAAGGCGGTTACGGTCGCCCTGCTCCTCCTTATCTGGGTGGCTATTCAATGCCTCACCACGCTCATCAGCGCGATCAACCGGGCCTGGGGCGCCGAGACGTACAGCTGGTGGCGGCTGCCGATGATAAGCCTGGTCCTGTTCGGCATCATGGCCGTTTCGGTGCTCCTGGGGATTGAGGTCCAGGCGCTGACGGCCATGGCAAGGGATTGGTTCTTTCCCTCCTATGATTTCCGTTCCTGGGTGTACGGCCTGGGGAGTTTTATCATCCCCCTGCTGGTCCTGTTCTTCACGCTGACCCTGTTTTACAAATTTGTTCCACGCCGGTTCACGCGGTTCTCCGAAGTCTGGGCCGGCGCCCTGTGCGCCACAATCCTTTTGCGGGCGGCTGAGAGTCTGTTCGTGATCTACCTGAAGGACTTCGCCACCTTGAACGCGGGCTATGGGGCGTTCGGCGGCATCATGGCATTGCAGCTGTGGATCTATCTATCGGGCTGCATCTTCATCTTCGGAGCATGTCTGTGCGCTGCTCAGGCAGAAACGCCCTTCCCGGACATGCGGAAAAGAAAGCAGCCGGGCCGGGAGGTAAGCCGGTGAGAGACGAGTCGGGCCAACGCGCGAAGAAAAGCCTGTCCAGGGCAAGGGCGCTCTCCGCCCGGTACCTGAACGACGCTTCGTCCCGGATCAGACAGCTTTTTTTACGACAGGACCCGTCCTTGTCCGCCTTTGTTCCGGGCAATCAGGTCTCTCTGCTGCAGAACGGAGAAGCCTATTTCTCCGCAATCGAAGCCGCGTTCGGCCGGGCGATGCATGAAATCTATCTTGAAACGTATATTTTCGAAAATGACGCCACCGGAAGACGGATCGCGGACGCGCTGGGGCGGGCCGCCCTGCGGGGCGTGCGCACCCACGTGCTGATTGACGGATTCGGGTCGCATGACCTGCCGCAAAGCCTGGTAGACCATCTGCAGGCAACAGGCGTGAAGGTGGCCTGGTTTCGTAAAAAAATATCTCCCTGGACGTTCAAGCGCAAGCGCCTGCGCAGGTTGCACAGGAAAATTGTGGTCGTGGATTACGAAATTGCCTTTGTCGGCGGCATGAATATTATTGATGACACGAAAACAACGGCCCATACGGCCCCCCGTTATGACTGCACCGTGTCGGTGGAAGGACCGCTGGTGGAAACGGTTCTTCTTTCCGCCCGCCGGCTGTGGTCGCTGGTGGCGTGGAATAATTTTCGCGCCAACAGGGTCACGGAAAAGAGCCTGCCCGGTCCTCCCCGGACCAGGGGCACGATGCGCGCGGCATTCCTGGTGAGGGACAATATTCGCCATCGCAGGGACATTGAAGCGGCGTATATGCGGGCGATCGAAGAGGCGCAATTCGAGATCATTCTCGCCAATGCCTATTTTCTGCCGGGGTCGCATTTTCGTCACGCCCTTATCAATGCGGCTGGGCGCGGCGTCCGGGTGGTCCTGCTGTTGCAGGGAAAGGTGGAGTATTTTTTGCAGCATTACGCTTCGCGGGCCCTCTACGGCAGTTTACTCGATGCGGGAATAGAAATCTATGAATACCACGAGAGCTTCATGCACGCCAAAGCGGCGGTGATAGATGAGCACTGGGCGACGGTGGGGTCTTCGAATATCGATCCCTACAGCCTGTTGCTTTCACGCGAAGCGAATGTCCTCGTTGACGATGAAGAATTTGCAGGAACGCTGAAACAGGGCTTGCAACAGGCCATAGAAACGGGTGCCAAGCGAATATCGAATAAAAGCCTGGACCGTCGGACCGCATTGTTGCGGTTTATGAACTGGCTCAGTTACGGTCTCGTGAGATTGCTGATGGGAATCTCGGGGTATGACCATGAATACGGCCAGGCTGAAATGATCGAACGCCGGCGCCGGAAGAATGAAAAGCGATAATCGATCAGGTCTATCTCACGAAAAAGCCGCAAAGGCGCAAAGAAAGGCTTAAGCTCCCTGTTGCAAAATTAAAAGGTGTATTTGTTGTTTGCTGTTCTTTGTGTGCTCCATGCCTTCGCGTGGGCGCATGGTTTTAGAGTTCTGAGTAGTTATGGAAAACGTTATTATTAATTTACCATGAGGGTAAGGGGTACGTCCTATGAATGGAAATGACAAACAGCACCGTTCTCTATTGCAGAGTATCGCCCGGAGGGCGATGCTCGAGAGAGGATTGCTCCCTGACTTTTCAACGGCGGTACTCGCCGAACTTGGCGGAATCCGGGCGCCCGCGACAATGAACAATGGGCCGGTCCGCGACCTGAGGGGCCTCCTCTGGGCTTCCCTTGACAACGATGACTCCCGTGACCTGGACCAGATCACGGTTGCCGTGACAATGCCCGGAAACAACGTGAAGATCCTTGTTGCCGTGGCCGACGTGGATTCGCTTGTCAAAAACGGATCGTCGATCGACGAACACGCGCGTCATAATACGACCTCCGTGTATACCGCAGCCAGGACGTTCCCGATGCTTCCCGAGAAGCTTTCCACCGACTTCACCTCGCTGAATTTCAACGAGGACCGGCCGGCAATTATCGTTGAAATGGTGATAGGCGCGGACGGGTCTCTTCAGAGCTCCGATATCTACCGCGCGCAGGTCCGCAACCATGCGAAGCTGGCATATACCGGCGTTGCCGCATGGCTGGAAGGGCAGGGGACCATTCCCGAGGCCCTGGGCGCCGTGCCTGGACTTGCCGAGAACCTGCGCATTCAGGACAGAACAGCCCAAAGCCTGAAAAACGTCCGGCATGTTCACGGCGCACTCAGCTTTGAAACAACGGAAGCGAGGCCGATATTCGAAAACAATGAAATCCGCGGCCTCGAAGTGGAAAAAAAGAACCGCGCAAAGGACATTATCGAGGATTTCATGATAGCGGCAAACGGCGTGACCGCCCGGTATCTCTCGTCAAGAAAACTCCCCTCCATCCGTCGCGTGGTGCGCACTCCAAAACGATGGGACCGGATCGCCGAGCTTGCCAGGGAACAGGGGTTCACGCTTCCTCCTGAACCGGACCCGAAAGCGCTGGAGGAGTTTCTGACCAAACAGAAAAAAGCCGACCCCCTTCGATTCCCCGACCTCTCCCTTGCGGTCATCAAGCTGATGGGCGCCGGTGAATATGTTGCGGACCTTCCGGGCGTCACTGCGCCGGGGCACTTCGGCCTCGCGGTCAGGGATTATACCCATTCCACGGCCCCGAACCGGCGATATACGGACCTCATCACGCAGCGCTTGTTGAAGGCGGCCATAGCGGGAATTCCTTCGCCCTATAGCAATGAAGACCTGGAGGTCCTGGCCAGACATTGCACGGAAGAAGAGGACGTTGTCAACAAAGTGGAACGGCAGGTCGGAAAATCCGCTGCCGCGCTCCTCCTTGAATCGAGGACCGGAGAACAGTTCGACGCCATTGTCACCGGCGCCTCTCCGAAAGGCACCTGGGCCCGGCTTCTCCCGATGCCGGTCGAAGGGAGGGTGGTCCATGGAGTTGAGGGCATTGATGTCGGCGCCCGGATCCGCGTGCAGCTGATATCGGTAGACGTCCAGAAGGGATATATCGATCTCAGAAAGGTCGGTCCGTCGTGATAGTTATGGAAAGGGTGCTTTGGCAGATGTTCTATGTAAGTGAATCCCGTCAGAAGGGAATAAAAAAACTGTGTCCCTTGATAAATTCACTGAAAATGCCGACGAAAGGAGAGACTGTTTCTCTATCAGTGTTGATCAGGTAAATGTGCTGCTTCATCTTTCTTGCCGGCACCCGCAGCAGCTTCACGGTCCCCTCCGTAACAGCCGTAAAGATCGACCACTTGGAAGCGAAGGCAATTCCCATCCCGGCCTGCACCATCTGGACGACAAATTCGGGGCTGCCCAGGGTCATGCGGACCTTGATATTCTTCGCGTCGAGCCGCGCCTCACGAAAAAAGGCATCGACCAAGGCCCTTGTTCCCGACCCTTGCTCGGGAAGAATGAACGGTTCCGCAATCAAATCCTGAATTGTGATGTCCTTTTTTTTCGTCAGGGGATGGTTTTCCGGGGCGATGAGCACAATTTCGTCCTCCGCAATGATCTCAGCTGAGAACGAGCCGTCGACAACCGTCCCTTCGACGATCCCCACATCTATTTTGTTGTCGCGGAGGTCGCGGAGCACGCTTGCGGCCCCGCGCACCGACAAATCGATCCTGATTTCGGGGTGCGTTTTGGCAAACTCGTAGACGGCCTCGGGCAGAAGATGGATTGCCGGGGTCCTGCTTGTTCCCAGGCGCAGAACGTCTTTGGCAGCGCGTGTTGCAAAGCCGAGGTCCTGTTCCATCCGCGTATACCCTTCAAGGATCTTCCTGGCATGTTCATAAAAGAGCCGCCCCTCGGGAGTGGGGACCGCGACTTTGCCTTTGCGATGAAGGAGGGTGACGCCCAGCTCATCCTCCAGGCTTTTTACCAGGCGGCTCATGGCGGACTGGGTCATGTGCTTTGCCTGGGCTGCGCGGGAAAAGCTTTTGGTCTCCACAACGAGACAATAGGATTTCAGTCTGTGGTCTTCCATGGGATATCCGGTCGAAACGTGTTTATTGTAAAGACTCGACAGGACCTTGTCAATCAATACCTTTTTCCTGGACGCCTGATCCGGAAATAAGCACCGCCTGCCCATGCTCATTACTCATTCCCGGTATGAAAAGAAGGAATTTGCTTTCCCCGTGCTCTTTCGTTTATGATCCACGCAAATCGCCGGCGGCCCGACAACCCGCCGCAAAGCAGGGGCGATGGAATGGGCGGGAGAAAAAAAGAGGGAAAAGCGAAAGGACGATGGGATGATTACCGTACCCGGACCTTGGAGGGGGACCATGCAACTCACCATCAACAACAGGCGCATCACCACTGAAAAAGGGAAAACGCTCCTGGAAGCCTGCAGGGAGGCGGATATCTTCGTTCCGACGCTGTGCTACGATGAACGGCTTGAATCGTACGGAGGCTGCCGGTTGTGCCTGGTCGAAATACAGGGTGTGGCGAGGCCCCTTGCGGCTTGCACCACGCCCGCCGAGGAGGGGATGACGGTCCTGACGGAGAGCGAGACCCTGACGAGGCTCAGAAAAACGACGCTTTCCCTGATCCTTTCAAACCACCCCAATGACTGTATGTGCTGCGACAACGCGGGGGACTGCGCGCTTCAGGAACTGGCCTACCTGTATGACGTGAAGCCCGGCAGGTATGAGGGCGAGAGATGGGACCTCCCGATACGGGAAGACAATCCGTTCATCACCTTCGAACCGAATAAATGTATTTCCTGCTCAAGGTGCACCAGGATCTGCAATGATGTGGTCATGGCGGGTACGATCGAGATGACGGGCCGCGGTTTTTACACCATGCCCGATACGGCTTTTAACAAGCCGCGCTCGTTAAAAAACTGCGAGTTCTGCGGCCAGTGTGTCTCCACCTGCCCGACAGGGGCGCTGACCGACAAGAAAGGCAGGCACAAGGGACGCTCCCACGACGTGACGAAAGTGAAGACCACCTGTTCCTACTGCGGCACGGGCTGCAACTTCTATTTGCACGTGAAAGATAAAAAAGTAATCAAGGTGTCCTCAGACTATGAAGCGCCGGTGAATCAGGGCAACCTCTGCATTAAGGGCAGATACGGATACGATTTTATTCACAGTCCTGAACGGCTCAAGACCCCTCTCATCAAAAAAGACGGGGTCTTTCACGAGGCGACCTGGGACGAGGCGCTGGAGTTTGTCGCGACGAAATTCAGGGAGTTGATCGCCAAACACGGGCCTGAGAAGGTCGGCGGATTCTCCTCGTCGCGCTGCACGAACGAGGAAAACTATCTCCTGTCCAAGTGGGTCAGATGCGCGGTGGGGTCCAACAACGTGGACAACTGCGCCCGGGTCTGACACGCCCCGACTGTGGCCGGTCTGGCCACGAGCCTCGGAGCGGGAGCAGCTACGAATTCATTGAGCCAGATGGCGGACATCGACACGCTCTTTCTGTTCGGGTCGAACCCCACGGAAGCGCATCCCATCGTTTCTTTGTGGCTTAAGAAGGCGCTCGCCAAGGGCGCGAGGCTTGTTGTGGCTGATCCGAGAAAGACCTGGATGGCGAAAAAGGCCGACGTCTGGCTCAACCTGAAGCCTGGCAGCAACATCGCGCTCTTGAACGGCATGATCAATGTTATTCTGCAAAATGGATGGGAGAACACGCAGTTCATCGTAAAAAGAACGGAAGGGTTCGGCGAACTCAGGAAGAAGGTCAAAGAATACGACCTGGACCGGGTGGTGAACCTGACGGGCGTCGCAAAAGAGATGATCATCGAGGCCGCGCGCCTTTATTCTCACGCAGGCAAGGCGATGATCGTGTACGGCCTCGGCGTGACCGAGCACCGGACCGGCACGGAGAACGCCATGGCGATCGCGAATCTCGCGCTCGTCTGCGGCCACCTCGGCAGGCCTTCTACTGGCATCATGGCGCTCCGGGGCCAGAACAATGTCCAGGGCGCGTCCGACCTCGGCCCTTTGCCCGCCACGCTTCCGGGGTATCAGCCGGTCACTGACGCTCATGCGCGTGAAAAATTTGAAAAGGCCTGGAAAACAAGGATCAGTCCGAAGCCCGGACTCAAATCGATCGAAATGCTGGATGAGTGCAGGCGCGGTAATTTCAAGGGTATCTTTATCCTCGGAGAGGACCCGGCGCAAACCGACCCCGACCTTCATCATGTCAGGAGCGCGCTGGAGTCGGTCGAGTTCCTCGTGGTGCAGGATATTTTCCCGACCGAGACAACGAAGTATGCCCATGTAATATTACCCGGCGCAAGCTTTGCCGAGAAGAACGGGACCTTCACGAACGGCGAGCGAAGGGTACAGCGCGTGAGAAAGGCGATTGAGCCGGTTGCGGGCATGGCGGAGTGGCAGGTCATCTGCAAGCTTTCAACGCTGATGGGCTATCCTATGGATTACAATCATCCGTCCGATATCATGGACGAGATCGCAAGCCTGGTGCCGATCTACGGCGGCATCAGCTACGAGCGCATCGAAGAACAAGGCATTCAGTGGCCCTGTCCTACAAAGGACCATCCCGGCACGACGACGCTCTATACCGACCTGTTCGCGCGGCCCGGCGGTTTAGCCAAATTAATGGCGCTTGATCATAAAGGGTCCGGAGAAGTTGCTGACGCGGAATACCCGTTCGTATTGATTACCGGAAGGGTGCGCGAACATTACAACAACGGTTCCATGACCGGACGGGTTCCGGGGATCATGGAACTGGTTCCCGAGGAACTGCTGGAAATGAATGCGCAGGATGCGGAGGCAATGCAGATAAAGAGCGGCGACCGGGTCCGTGTTGCATCAAGACGGGGCGAGGTCACGGTAAAGGCCAGGGTGACCGAACGCTCGCAGGCAGGCAACGTATTTCTTACGTTCCATTTCAGAAACGCACTTACGAACATTCTCACCTCGGAACACCGGGACCCCATAACCGGCACGCCGGAATATAAATCGTGCGCGGTGAGAATCGAAAAACTTTTTTGACGTGCAGGCGCCGGTCAGGCCGCGACCTTTGTGAACCCGGCAAAGAACTATTTCCTTGATATTGAAAACAGGTACACAGTACAGTTCAACAGTTTCAAAAGATTGCTGTAAAAAAGCGCAGACGCTTGGATATCGGGCATATCGCACTGTTTACGCGGAGTCAAGCTCTTGTATTTACAGGCAACTGTTTTTTGGTAGGGACATTGCAATGTGGAATAGAGGAAACCGCAAGGGATGGTTATGGGAGCCCTTTTGTCTCTATCTTAATGAAGCAGGCAGTACGGGCACGGATGCAATGGCAAGGATCGCAGAAGAGGAATGAGACCCTATGAGCTGATGTTAACCGAGATAGTAAAGTTTTGCCTGCTCACCTCGGAGTACGACTGATAAAGGAGAGAGAAGCGTGATTAAAAAAATAGTTGTGGTGCTGTTTATATCGTTTCTGCCGGCTGTTCTTCCCTTAGGAATCACGTATGCCGAACCGAACACGGAGCTCACGGTTTCAGCCGCAATCAGCTTAAAAAACGCCTTTGAAGAGCTTGGCAAGCTTTACGAGTCGCA
>DAIDTZ010000204.1 GCA_027456925.1 Nitrospirota bacterium | reverse complement strand
TGTCATGTCTCTCACGTTCCGTCTGTTCGGCAATATGGTAGCCAAGCATAAGCTGCTTCTCGTGCTCGCGCTTTTGGCGCCGTACATTGCACCGGTACCCATCCTCGGCCTTGGTCTTCTGGTGTCCTTTGTGCAGGCGGGCGTGTTCACGCTGCTGACCATGCTGTATCTATCGGGCTCGATCGAAGCCGCTCACTTGGGCGGAGAACACGAGCACCATTAAGGAATTTTACCCCGGGAAACGAGTTCCTTCCCTCGGAAGGAGTACCCGGGTGGTAGCACTCCGGTGATATCCGGTCAAAATCTTTTTAAAATTTCTGGAAAGGAGGCAATCTCATGAAAAAAATTAGTGCAATCCTGCTCCTCGTTATCGTCCTCATGCTCGTAGCATCCGCAGCCTTTGCAGCAGAGACGGCCGCAGCCCCCGATGCAGGCAAGTTCGCGTTCTTCGGGACCGTCGCGGCGGCTTCGGCTATCGGCATCGGCATCGCGGCCCTCGGCACCGGCATCGGCATGGGCCTCGGCATCGGTCGCGCGGTTGAATGTATCGCCCGCAATCCCGAAGCATCAGGAAAGATCATGACCACCATGATCGTGGGTCTGGCCCTGATCGAGTCCCTGGCCATCTACACCCTGGTCGTTGTGCTTATCCTGCTTTACGCAAAACCCTTCGGCGTCTAGTCTGCCGAACCTGTCACAGATCAAGAAAGGGGACGGTTCAATGAACCGTCCCCTTTCTATTTTCTTCTTCTCAGGTAAATCGCACTTCCCGCAAACATGAAATCCGGTGACTCAGGGTCAAGCAGGGAGTTACCTGTGCGGAATATGCTATAACAACGTGCTCAAGCTACTTTCTTATCCATACTGGCTTCTCCCAGGACCTTTTTTTCGCCGCCTACCCGTGCGTTCCCTATGACCCTGGCGCTCCCGCCGACCTCGGCCCGATCAAACACTTCGGCAAAGCCGCCAATAACAGCGTCTCCATAGACGCTGGCAAACCCGTAAACCTTTGCATCACCCGTTACTTTGGAGTTACCGAAGACCCGTGCATTTCCGAAAATCTCGGCCCGCCCCGACACATCGGCCTTGTCGAAGATCCAGGCGTTCCCGAACACGAAAGCTTCGCCGCTCAACTTGCAGTGTCCGCAGATCTTGGCAAAGGGACCGACATATACGGAGTCTGCTACATGCGCATTTTCAGCGACCATCCCGCCTCCGTTCGGATGGTGATGATACTTTACCCCGTCTATCTCAACAACCGGCTCCGTCGTCAATACCTTGATATCCATGCTTCACCTCCGAAAAAAGCGTTTTATTTTTTTATCGCTGAGATATTGGCCTTTGCGCGATACCTCTCGACCTCAAATTACAACTTTACACGTTTCAATAATAGCGAAGGCCTCCTGTTTTGTCAAATAGCCCTGAAGCAAGTTCAGAATCAAATACATGGTTTAGAGAATTTCTTGTTCAATCTTGGAGAATTTTTATCTGCGAAAACATTCTTTCCTTACAGAGGCTTAGAGCGTGAGGTGCAGCATTCCCACGGGACAGGACTTGTCCTGAATTTTCTTTTGATTATGCACATAATTTGTTATAATAGGCACTTGCTGGCAAATTCGTATTCTCTCTAAGGAGCTAATTGCACAATGAGCACCACAAGCAACGTTCGAGTTCGTTTTGCTCCGAGCCCTACCGGCGCCCTGCACATCGGCGGCGTACGGACAGCGCTCTTCAACTGGCTGTTCGCCCGCCATCTTGGCGGAACATTCATCCTGAGAATAGAGGACACGGACCAGACGCGGTCCACCGATGAATCCATCAAGATCATTCTCGACGGCATGAAATGGCTCGGCCTGGACTGGGACGAGGGCCCGTTCCGACAGACCGACCGGATGGACATCTACCGCGCACATGTCGACAAGCTCATGAAGGAAGGCAAGGCGTACTACTGTTACTGCACCCCCGAGGAGCTTGAAGCGCGCAGGAAAGAGGCCATGGCTTCCGGCAGGCCGCCCAAGTACGACCGGAAGTGCCGGTCGCTCACCGCCCCGGTGCCCGGCCGGACGCCTGCTGTTCGTTTTCTTTCATCCGATGAAGGTCAAACCATTGTGCGGGACCTGATCCGGGGAGCGGTTACCTTCGAGAACCAGCAGCTTGATGATCTCATCATTCAGCGTTCCGATGGGCTCCCGACCTACAACTTTGCCGTTGTAGTAGACGACGTGACCATGAAGATCTCCCACGTCATCCGTGGAGACGACCATCTTAACAATACGCCGCGCCAGATACAGCTCTACCAGGCCTTCGGGTACGAGCCGCCGCAGTTCGCCCACCTGCCGATTATCCTCGGCTCGGACAAGACCAAACTCTCGAAACGCCACGGCGCTACGGCCGTTACCGAATACATCGACCTGGGGTATCTGCCCGAGGCGCTCGTGAATTATCTGGCGCGCCTCGGCTGGTCCCATGGAGACCAGGAAATCTTCTCGCGCCAGGAGCTCATCGATACGTTCGCTCTCGAGAACGTGGGCAAAGCTCCGTCGGTCTTTAACGCCGAGAAGCTTCTCTGGCTGAACCATCATTACATTCAACAGGCCGACCACGGCAGGCTTGCCCGGCTGACGCTCGACCTTCTTAAAAAAGACGGAATCGTGAAGCCGGGCGCCGATCCGGACCTCGCGTGGTTCAAAAAGCTCGTGGCAATACTGACCGAACGAAGCCATACGCTCGTTGAGATGAAGACCGGCGCCCTGCCGTTTATTGTCGATCAAATCACCATGGACGAAAAAGCAAAAGCAAAACAGTTGACACCCGAGGTGGCGCCGCTTCTTGCCGAGCTGGCAGGACGGTTGAAATCAGTTGAACCGTTCATTCACAGCGAGATAGAAAAAGTTTTCAGCGCCCTGGTGGCCGAAAAAGGCATCAAGCTGGGCAAGCTTGCCCAGCCTGTGCGTGTTGCCCTGACAGGCTGTACGGTGAGCCCGGGAATCTTCGAAGTGATAGAAGTTATGGGCAAAGACAAGGTGATCAGCAGAATTGAAGCAGCGATACAGATAATCTAGTACAACGGGAAGCGCGGAGCACTATGCCCTCATCCAGCACCAACCAGTGTATCGAAAAGAAAATCCTGCTTTCCGGCGCTGTTCAGGAGTATCCCTGCCAGCTGATGCATCTTCATGACCGCTTCGGAGTATTGCGATACGTCCTGGACCGGGAATATTTCGTTTCTGACATACCGCTGAACGTCGGCGATATCACCTACGCGCTTTACTGGATCGACCGGCCTTATACCCTGTACACGTGGCGCTGGGAGCGCAGTGACGACGCCCTGTATTATTTCAACATTGCCGACAATATTTCTCTTACTCGTGATGAATTCATTTGGCGCGATCTAGCAGTCGATATTCTTATCGATACCCGAAAGGCCGTCCGCGTCCTCGATGAACACGAGCTCCCTTCTGATTTGTCTCATGAGCTTCGCAAATATATTGAGCGTTCGAAATCCCTTGTTCTGGGCCACTATCCCGAAATCATCAGTGAAGCAGCCTCTCTTTTAAAAAAATTCACATCGTAATTTCTCCTCATGCCATGCGTGTGGGGAGACCTTTGCCGTTGTCATTCCGCCTATTTTACGTTATACTTGTTTTGTGCGTCTTGATCTTTTTCTGAAAACATGCCGTCTCGTGAAACGACGGTCTGTGGCGAGAGAAATGTGCGAGGCAGGGGGCGTCCTGGTCAACGATCACGAAGCCAAACCCGCAAAAGAAATAAGACCGGGTGACCGCATTACGCTCCTGTTTGCGTCAAAAATCATTGGCCTGGAAGTGCTTGCGCTTCCGGCGCAGAAGACGGTTCAGAAGGCAAATGCCGCGGAGCTATATCGGATAAGGGCTGAGACCAGGCGGGAAGACGACGAGCAATCATGGATAAAAAACCGCGCATAGTCATAACCATGGGCGACCCGGCAGGGATCGGACCGGAGATCATTGCGAAGGTGATCGACAGCGGCGAACTG
>DAIDTZ010000203.1 GCA_027456925.1 Nitrospirota bacterium | reverse complement strand
GACGCAACGACCCTTCAGTTCAAATCTCCGGATGCCATCAAAACACTGTTAGCTACGGTCGGGATCGACGGCACGAAAACCACCTATGTACACTGCAGAACGGGAGTGATCGCCTCTCTGCCGTTCTTCATTCTCGACGCTCTGTTGGATTGGCCGGTAGAAGATTACGATGGTTCCTGGAGCCAGTGGGGGCAGTTGTCCGCGAATTCGGCAAACGGCGGTATGCTCGCTGCCGACTCTCCCTGGAGAACGGACATCCCTACTCTGAGCGAAGCCGTGGCATACAATCATGCTGCGAAACCAGTGGAAGAGCTTGCTCTTGACGGCAGTGTCTGCTCAAGCACACTGAGCACGACCAATGTAATCACCTACTCCTCGTCCTGCACCCCGAGTGCGCCTGACTCCTACGCTACTTCGGGAAATCAGGTCGAAGAAGCTGACGCTGCGTATATGGGGCATTAAAAAGCCCTGCGCTCAATAGCGCCGATAAGGTCGCGGCCTATGACCTGAAGGCAAGCAAAAATAAATAGGCGCGCATCGAAGTTCGCCAAGCCTTGGGGAAAACCGCTTCCCCAAGACTTTCTAATTTATCCATCCTCGCCGATTTGTGCTTGTAACCCTAACGCAACCTCTAATTATGAATATAGATGATTTGCACATCGGAATTCTATTCAGAGACGGCAACACTCCTCTTTCCTTTTAATTGAAAAGGCGTTACTATATCGTCATGCACGAACAAGATTCAATCTCCGACCAGTTGGAGCGGCAGAACAAGAAACTTTCGATCTTATATGAGATCGCCCTCACAGTCGGCAAGTCCCTCGATCTCAAGACGATCCTCGATGATGTTCTCGACAAGGTGATCGCTTTCATGGGAGTCGACGCCGGCGTCATCTATGTCATCAACGAGGACACAATGGAGATGGTGCCTGTCGCATTCCGTAACCTGATCCAGGCCGTAGTGAAGGACCTTTGCGACAACAAGGTCAAAGTAGGCGAATGTATGTGCGGAAGCATTGCGCAGTGCGACCGTGAGGTGATCATTCGGGAAAAAGCCTCACTGGACCCAAGGTTCACGCGGGGAGTGCTGAAGCAGGAGAACATGGAATTTTATGCAGGCCTTCCCATCAAGGCCCGGAACAAGGTGGTCGGCGTCCTGTGCGTGATAACACATGAACCGTATACTCCAGACACGGAACTGCTCGACATTCTTCGCGCCGCAACGCAGCCTATAGGTCTCGCGATCGAAAATGCGCGAATTTTCGAAACCGCGAAAAAAGAGGCGGATGTCAGGTCGCGACTCGTGAATTTCGAAGGTATTATCGCCAGCAGCCCGAAGATGCTGTCCGTCCTCGACCTCGTTCGTAAAATATTGGACGTTCCCTCGAGCATTCTGATCTACGGCGAAAGTGGAACAGGAAAAGAACTGATCGCACGCGCCATTCATTTTAACAGCATTAGGAAAGACAAGCCGTTCATTGCCGTCAACTGCGCGGCGCTGAACGAAAACCTTCTTGAATCTGAACTCTTCGGATATGTGCGGGGCGCGTTCACGGGAGCATCGGTTGACCGGAAGGGGCTGTTTGAAGCTGCCGCTACTGGGACAATATTTCTAGATGAAGTGGAGACGATGAGCAAGAATCTCCAGGTAAAGCTTCTGCGCGTACTCCAGGACATGACGTTCTTCCCCGTCGGCAGTACGACCCCAGTCAAGGTGGACGTACGGGTCATCGCCGCAACCAATCGAGATTTAATAGAAGCAATCAAGGAAAAGCATTTCAGAGAAGACCTCTACTACCGCCTGAACGTTATCCGTATAGATCTGCCATCGCTCAGGGACCGGGCCGAGGACATACCGCTCCTCGCAAGGTATTTAATTGCGAAATACGGAAAGAAGCTGGACAAACCGATACGGAGGATTTCCGACGAGGCCATGAACGCCTTGATCAATCACGCATGGCCGGGAAACATCCGGGAACTGGAGAACGCCGTGGAAAGGGCCGTGGTCGTCGCCGAGACCAATGAGATCCGAGAGGAAGATCTTCCTCTGGGCTTGGAGCCGCGCAGCGATGAAGACGGCCATGACTGGACGCTCGAACGGGCAGAGCGGGAGCACATCAAGAAAGTCCTGAGCATGGCAGGAGGCAGTAAGAAGAGGGCCGCGCAGCTTCTCAAGGTAGACCCGACGACGATCTGGCGAAAATTGCAATAGCCTCATCTCTATAAATTGCAATTTGCAATCCTGTCATTTCTCTTCATACTGTTACAAATCAACGACTTCCCGAGCTGACGAACTTCTTGCCGCTCTCAACCCATTGCATTTTGCATTGATAGCTGTATAGAACTTCCCCTCCGCCCGAATGCCGTTGTTATCTTCTTCGCACTAACCCATTGAATTCCATGCCTGCATTTCCATTATAATGCAGTCGCCGACTTTTATTCTCAAGATGGTAAAGGACTTGCAACTAAACGCACCAGAGCAAACAAAAAGGAGGGCTAAACAATGCCTGTTATGAATGGACTGGAAACAGAGAAGTTGATGCAGGTCGTGGACACGGTCAAAAAAAACTGGGAGGTAGGCAGAACGGTATGGAAGGCGTCGACGTCATGGAAAGGCGGATTCAAGGTCGAGACCTGTTCACGGGATTTCAAGCTCCTTGCCGATGAGCCCGAGATGCTGTGCGGAACAAATATGGCGGCGAACCCTGTCGAAATGGTGCTTCAGGCCTATGGAGCATGCCTGACGATCGGCTACGCAATGAACGCTGCGGTCCGGAACATCAAGATCGATGACATCAAGATAGATCTCGAAGGAGAGATCGACCTGCCGGGCTTTCTTGGTCTCGAAGCACCGGAGAAACTGAAGATGGACAAACTCCCGGGATTCAAGAACATCACTGCCAAGGTTAGAATCACATCTTTGGCCGACAAAAAAACGCTCCAGGAGCTTCACAAGCACGTACTCTCCACATCGCCTGTGGGCATGACGCTCTCTCGGCCGGTCACGCTCCGGGCAGAGCTGGAAACGGCCTGATATGCAGAACGTGCTGGAGCACAAAGACGCGAAACGCTCGGATGGCGGACTCGACAATCTGTTCATCGTCCTGTGCGCATCAGGCTTTGAAAACCCGGCACGGATGCGCTCTGCGCTCATGTTCGCCTCGCTGGCCGCAGCAGCAGATTACAGGACCATCCTGTACTGCATTCAAGATGCAGTGGACGTTATGGTGAGCTGCGCCCTTGAAAGGCAGGAAAAAGCACAGTCGGGCGCACCCACAATCAGTCAACGTCTCCATGAGGCGATCGACGCGGGCGTAGAGATCCAGTGCTGCACACAGTCCATGGCTAACAAGAATATCACTCCCGACGCCCTGATGCCCGGTGTCATACCGGCAGGAGCCATGAGCCTCATCGATCTCACTTCACATGCTAAAGGGTCCCTCTGTTTTTGATGATTCCGGCGAGCACTTCCTATAAAAAAAGGGCTGGAGTGAAAACTCCGGCCGTATGATTATCAAAAAACTCATGCGGCCCCACGGTGGTAGTCCTTGAGCAGTCCGCCGAGTCGTTCTCGACATTGAAGGTGACCTTCGCGTCTTTGTCTTGATCGTGAGACAGGCAATATCAGCGGATTTCACCTGCCCTGGTGGTTGCGCTCCTGATGGGAGTGCTCGACATACTCTGTTATCGTGCACCTGAGAGCTCTTTCTCCGAAGAGAATTACGTTTGACAGGCACTCTTCCTTGACAGATCTGACCCATCTTTTGGCGTAAGCATTCAAATTCGGGCTGCGGGGAGGAAGGGCAATGCTTCTGACTCCACCTCCTTCGAGTTTCTTCAGAAAGGAGGGGCAGTATTTTCCGTCCCGGTCGTGGATCACTGTTTTTAGATCCAAATGCAGAACCACGATTTTATCGCTCAAATTGTTTCCTTTTTTTCATAACCTTTGAAATCTCCTCGCTAATCTCATTGGCGTCATACGGTTTACATACAACTCCACAGAAACCATATTTTTCATATTCAGCCATTATGGGGTCCTTTGAATAGCCGCTCGATACGATGACCTTTGCAGCAGGAGCAACCGCTTGAAGTTTCTTAACAGCATCTTTTCCTCCCATCCCGCCGGGAATGGTCAAATCCATAATAACGACATCGAAAAGGTTTTGTTCTTTCTCTGCTTCCAGATATACCTCGACCGCCTCATTCCCGTCCTTGGCATATGCAACATCATAACCAAGATAGATTAAAATATCGCCTGCAACATTCCTAACCAATTCCTCATCATCCATGATGAGGATCCTGCCATGACCTCTATGAACGGGTTTCACTTCCTGAGGCACCGGAGAGATAGTGCCCCTCAATGCGGGAACAAATAACGTGAATGTAGTGCCGATCCCGACTTTTGATTCAACGGAAACATGTCCTTCATGGCGATTAATAATGGATAAAACCGTGGCAAGGCCCAACCCGGTCCCCCCTGTTTTTGTCGTAAAATAAGGTTCAAATATTTTCGATAAACTTTCTTTTGGAATGCCTATCCCCTCATCTCGAAAAGTGATTTTTATATAATCACCCGATTTTAATAAAAAAACGTTATTCTCGGAAATGGTTACGTTTTCAAAGCTTACATGAACTGCCCCACCGTTCGGCATGGCATGGACGGAATTAATAACCAAATTATTGAATACCTGGCTTATCTGGCCCTTATCAACCTCAACGGCCCACAGGGATGCGGGAATGGTAAACAAGCACTTAACATTAGAGCCTGAAACGGCAAAATGACACGCTTCCTTTGCAATCTCCGGTATAGACGCGGGTTTCCTGATAGGAGCGCCGCCCCTGGCAAACGTAAGCAGCTGTTGAGTTAAGCTGGCAGCCATTTTAGCCGCTTTCTCTGCATCGGCCAGCCTGGCGTATGA